>NZ_JBLVKW010000012.1:0-65110 GCF_048270745.1 Streptomyces sp. NPDC056231
GCTCCCGGCGGCCGTCGCCGCCGGGAGCTGCCCCTGCCGATACGGACCCGAGCGGTCCGGCTGTGCCCAGGGCCTAGAGGTGCGGCAGGATCGCCGGCATCAGGTCCTGAAAGGTGCGGCCGTTGGCCGAGTTGCCGAGGGCGGTCATCTGCCACCCGGCGCCCACGCGGTGCACCTTGGCCATGATCTGGGCGGTGTACTGGCCGCCGCCGTCCAGCGTGTAGCGGGCGAGCTCCTGGCCGTTGGTCTCGTCGACGATGCGGCAGAAGGCGTTCTGCACCTCCTGGAACGTCTGGCCGGTGAAGGAGTTCACCGTGAAGACGATCTGGTCGATGTGGACCGGAACCCGCTGCAGGTCGACGAGGATCGCCTCGTCGTCGCCACCGGAACCGGCGCCGCCGACCAGGTTGTCGCCGGTGTGCTTCACCGAGCCGTCGTCGCTGACGAGGTGACGGAAGAAGACCACGTCGACCGGCTGCTTGTCGGCGAACAGCACCGCCGAGGCGTCCAGGTCGATCTCCCGTGTGCGCGACCCGAACAGACCGCGGCGCGGCGCCGCCTGCCAGCCGAGCCCCATCCGTACCGCGGTCAGGGTCCCCCCGTCGCTCTTCTGCAGGCTGATGGCCTGACCCTTGGTCATGTTGACCGTCACGCGCTGTCCCCTCTCCGCTGACCCGCACCCGTCCGTGCGGCTGCCCAGCACCCTACGCAGTCACGCCGAAGGCGCAGCAGCTTCCGGGCGTTTTTGTGTCGCTCTTGCAACACACCGGCTGCGATGCGTCAGGCGAGGCCCGCCTCCCGCATCTGGCGCAGCTCCTTCTTCAACTCGCCCACCTCGTCACGCAGTCGGGCGGCGACCTCGAACTGCAGGTCCGCGGCGGCGGCCCGCATCCGGTCGGTCATCTCCTCGATGATCCCGGCGAGCTCGGTGGCGGGCCGGTCCGTGGCCACCGCGCCGGCCTTCTTGGCTCCGGCCGCCTTGCCCGCCTTTCCCGCCTTGCCGCTGAGCGCGGGAACGGGCGCCTTGACGGCCTTCCCCTGGCGGTAGCCGGTGCCGAGCAGCTCCTCGGTGTCCATCTCTTCGCGGGCGATCGTCGCGACGATGTCATTGATCTTCTTGCGCAGCGGCTGCGGATCGATCCCGCGCTCGGTGTTGTACGCGATCTGCTTCTCCCGGCGCCGGTTGGTCTCGTCGATGGCCTTCTCCATCGCCGGGGTGATCTTGTCCGCGTACATATGGACCTCGCCGGACACATTGCGGGCCGCGCGGCCGATGGTCTGGATGAGGGACGTCCCGGAGCGCAGGAAACCCTCCTTGTCGGCGTCGAGGATGGCCACCAGGGACACCTCGGGCAGGTCGAGACCCTCGCGGAGGAGGTTGATGCCGACCAGGACGTCGTATTCCCCGGACCGCAGTTCGCGCAGCAGCTCGACGCGGCGGAGCGTGTCGACGTCGCTGTGGAGATAACGGACCTGGATGCCCAGCTCCAGGAAGTAATCCGTGAGGTCCTCAGCCATCTTCTTGGTGAGGGTGGTGACCAGGACCCGCTCGTCCTTCTCGGTGCGCTTGCGGATCTCGTGCACCAAGTCGTCGATCTGGCCCTCGGTGGGCTTGACAACGACCTCCGGGTCGACGAGGCCGGTGGGGCGGATGATCTGCTCCACGAATCCGTCGCCGCGGGACAGCTCATACTTGCCCGGGGTGGCGGAGAGATAGATGGTCTGACCGATCCGCTCCGTGAACTCCTCCCACCTCAGTGGGCGGTTGTCAAGGGCGGACGGCAGCCGGAAGCCGTGGTCGACGAGGCTGCGCTTGCGGGAGGCGTCGCCCTCGTACATCGCGCCGATCTGCGGCACGGTGACATGCGATTCGTCGATGACGAGCAGGAAGTCCTCGGGGAAGTAGTCGAGGAGGGTGTTGGGCGCGGTGCCGGGCTCGCGGCCGTCCATGTGCATCGAGTAGTTCTCGATGCCGGAGCAGGTGCCGATCTGGCGCATCATCTCGATGTCGTACGTGGTGCGCATCCGCAGCCGCTGGGCCTCCAGCAGCTTGCCCTGCTTCTCCAGCTCGTCGAGGCGCTCCTGCAGCTCCTGCTCGATGCCGTTGACCGCCTTCTCCATGCGCTCCGGGCCCGCCACGTAGTGGCTGGCGGGGAAGACATAGAGCTCGCGGTCCTCGCTGATCACCTCGCCGGTGAGCGGATGGAGGGTGGAGAGCGCCTCGATCTCGTCGCCGAACATCTCGATACGGACGGCGAGCTCCTCGTAGACCGGGAAGATCTCGATGGTGTCGCCGCGCACCCGGAAGGTGCCACGGGTGAACGCGACGTCGTTGCGCGTGTACTGGATCTCGACGAAGCGGCGCAGCAGCTGGTCGCGGTCGATCTCCTCCCCCACCGTGAGCGGGACCATGCGGTCCACGTACTCCTGCGGCGTACCGAGGCCGTAGATGCACGAGACCGAGGCGACCACGACGACGTCGCGGCGGGTGAGCAGCGAGTTCGTCGCGGAGTGGCGCAGTCGCTCGACCTCGTCGTTGATCGACGAGTCCTTCTCGATGTAGGTGTCCGACTGCGGGATGTACGCCTCGGGCTGGTAGTAGTCGTAGTACGAGACGAAGTACTCGACGGCGTTGTTGGGGAGCAGCTCGCGGAACTCGTTCGCCAGCTGGGCGGCGAGGGTCTTGTTCGGCGCCATCACCAGGGTGGGGCGCTGCAGCTTCTCGATCATCCAGGCGGTGGTCGCCGACTTACCGGTGCCGGTCGCGCCGAGCAGCACGACATCCTTCTCACCTGCCCGGATACGCCGCTCCAGGTCGGCGATGGCAGCGGGCTGGTCTCCGCTGGGCTGGTAGGGACTGACGACCTCGAAAGGCGCCACCGAACGTTCGATCTTCGAAACGGGCCGCATGCCACCACGGTACGACCCCCCACTGACAACCGGGGCTCGGTCACCAGTCCCGGGGCGGCGGGGAGTCCCGGTGCTGCGACTGGAACGACGCCGGGTCGGCGTGGGTACCGAAGCGCGGGACCTGACGCTGGGCGGGAATGCCGGGGGGCCGGCCGGCGCCGACTCCGTTCCGGGGGTCGTCCCAGCCCGGGGAACCCATCACCACCAGGGGATCGAACATGACGACCACCGCGGCGAGCAGGAGGAAGCAGGCCGGGCCGATCATCAGCGGGATCAGGGCTGGGATCGCCCCGTTGTCGGTCACGGAATGCGCGACGGCGGCGGGGTGCAGATGGACGCTGAGCGCGGCCATGCCCGTGTAGTGCATCCCGCTCACGGCCACACCCATCACCACGCTGGCGCCGAGGCTGGGCAGGAAGCCGTGGATGGAGACGGCCGACCACAGTGCGGTCGTTGAGGCGACCACGGCGATGACGACGGAGAGCGAAACGGTGAGCGTGTCGTACTCGAGTGTTCCCTGGAGGCGCATGCCGGCCATGCCGAGGTAGTGCATGGTGGCCACGCCGAGTCCGGTGATGGTGCCGCCGGTGACCAGGGCCATGGAGGTGGCGCCGCGGTAGCCGACGATGAAGATGCCGATACCGACCATGACGATCGCGATGGCCAGGCTGGCGAACGTGATCGGGGTGTCGTAGCCGATCGGGGTGTCGTCGACGCTGAAGCCCATCATCGCGATGAAGTGCATCGTCCATATGCCGGATCCGATGGAGGTGGCCCCGAGGGCGAGCCAGCCGGCCTTGAAGGAACGCTCGGTGCGCAGCGACCGCGTCGTACAGCGCAGTCCGAGGGCCGCCCCGAGGCACGCCATGAGGAACGCCGCGATGGGCGTCACCACTCCATAGCTGAAACCGTCGATTGTGCCCTGCATGCTCGTACGCCCTTCGAGGAGGCCCGGGTTCGGGGTGACCCTAAGGCGCACGTCCCGGCAAACAAACAGAAGAGCTGCATTTTATCGGCCCGGAAACCGGCCCGTGACTCCGTCCTGCCCGCCGCGTTCACGTGATGGCCACTCGTCGCCCGCCCCTCGTCGGGTGGCCGCTGTCACGCTCGGCCCGTCCGTCACTCTGCCCCAAGGAGTACACGTGCACGCACGCACCGCAGCCGTCTCCCTCGCCGCCGCCCTGCTGGGCGTCGGCGCGCTGCTGCTTGCCACCCCCCGTTCACCGGCCACGGACACCGGCTCGGCCACGGGTACGAAGGCAGTGACCGGCATCCGGACGGTCGGGGCACCTGCCGCGGCCCCGGTCGTCTTCGCCCACCGGGGCGCCTCGGCGTACGCGCCGGAGAACACCCTGGCCGCCGTCGACAGGGCCGACCGCCTCGGCTTCGACTGGGTGGAGAACGATGTCCAGCTCACCAGGGACGGTGTGCCGGTCGTCATCCACGACACCGGTCTGAAGCGGACCACCGACGTCGAGAACGTCTTCCCGGACCGCGCGCCGTGGGCGGTCAAGGACTTCACGGCCGCGGAGATCGCCCGGCTGGACGCGGGCAGCTGGTTCGGTGCGCGGTACACCGGGACCCGGGTGCCCACGCTCACGCAGTACCTGGACCGGATCGGGCGCAACCGGCAGAAGCTGCTGCTGGAGATCAAGAGCCCGGAGCTCTATCCGGGCATCGAGAAGGAGATCCTGCGGGTACTGCGCCGGGCGGGGTGGCTCGACCGCGATCACGTCAGGAGCCGACTCGTGATCCAGAGTTTCGCCGCCGGCAGTCTGAAGAAGGTCCATCAGCAGCGTCCGGACGTCACCACCGGCTTCCTCGGCACCCCTGCGATCGCCGATCTGGCGTCGTACGCGGCGTTCACCGACCAGATCAACCCGTCGTACAAATCGATCGGCGCCGCCTACGTCGCCGCTGTGCACGCGCTGAAGGGAGCGCACGGCAAGAAGCTCAGGGTCAACACCTGGACGGTCAACGATGCGGCGACCGCCGCGAAGGTGGAACTCCTCGGCGTGGACGGGATCATCACCAACACCCCTGATGTGGTGCGCGAGGCGACCGGCTGACAACCGGAGGGCGCATCCCGCCCCCCGTTGTCAGTGGCCGGCCGTACGGTGGATTCCATGAACAGCAACGGGGGTGCCGGCCGAGGCGATGCCGGCGGCAGGGTCGAGTGGGCCGTCGTCGGGAGCGACATCGGGCCGCTGCTGCTGGCCGCCACCGACGCGGGGCTGGTGAGCGTGGTCTTCCACGCCGGGCCCGCGGTGCGGGACAGGGCGGTCGCGCAGTTGCGCACCCGTCTCGGGGCGGAGCCGGTGGAGGCGCCCGGTTCCGGCCGCCTCGCCGAGCCGATACGCCAGCTCGCGGAGTACTTCGCCGGGTCGTTGCGGGAGTTCTCGCTCGACCTGGACTGGTCGCTGACCACGGGTTTCAACCGCCAGGTGCTCCGCGAGCTGGCGACGGGTGTGCCGTACGGAACAGTCGTCGGGTACGGGGACCTCGCCGAGCGGGCTGGGCAGCCGGGCGCGGCGCAGGCGGTCGGGGCGGCCATGGGGTCCAACCCACTGCCCGTGGTGGTGCCCTGCCATCGGGTGGTGGAGAGCGATGGCGGACTCGGCGGGTTCGGCGGCGGCCTGGAGACCAAGCGGCAACTGCTGGCGCTGGAAGGGGTTCTGCCGCAGCCGCTGTTCTGAGCCCGTGTGCCCCGACCGACCCGGACCCCATTTTCGTGCCCACGTGCGAGCTGGCACACTCCGTCAGTGACCAACACCCTCGATGCATCTGACTCGCCCACCGAACCCACCGGCCCCGGCGAACCGGGCAAACCTACCGTGGCCGCACCCGTCACCGCAGCAGAGCTGCCCGCTCTTCGGCGCAGGACGTCCGCGGTACTGATCGCCTCTCAGATCCTCGGCGGGCTCGGTGTGCCCATCGGTATCGCCCTGGCCCCCGTGCTGGCAACACAAGTGAGCGGCTCCGAGGCGCTGTCCGGTCTTGCGCCGACCGCGTCGGTGACCGGCACGGCGCTGCTGTCGTTGCCGCTGGCCGCGCTGATGACCTCGCGGGGCCGACGCCCCGGCCTCGTTCTCGCGTACCTGATCGGTGCGCTGGGCGCGGGGCTGGTGGTCGTGGCCTCCGTCGTGGGCAGCTTCCCGTTGCTGCTGCTCGGCATGGCCGGGTTCGGTGCCGGTTCGTCGGCCAATCTGCAGGCGCGGTTCGCCGCCGCCGACCTGGCCGAGCCGGACCGTCGCGGCCGGGCGATCTCCACCGTCATCTGGGCCACCACGATCGGTTCGGTCCTCGGCCCCAACATCGCGGCTCCGGCTGGCCGGGTCTTCCGGTCCACATCCATACCCGAGACGGCCGGACCGTTCCTCTGGGCTGCCGGGATCTTCCTGCTCGCCGCGGTGGTGGTCGCGGTGCTGCTGCGGCCCGATCCACTGCTCACCGCGCGTGCGCTGACGCCGCAGGACAGCCGGTCCGAGGGCGGCCGTTCACTGCGGGCGGGCATCGCGGCGGTGCGGGCCTCGCCGATGGCCCGGCTGGCGCTGGTGACGGTGGCCGGATCGCACACCGCGATGGTGTCGATCATGGTGATGACCCCGGTCGATCTGGGCCACCACGGCGCGGACCTGCAGCTGATCGGCCTGGTCATCAGCGGCCACATCGCGGGCATGTACGCGTTCTCACCGGTGATGGGCTGGCTCTCCGACCGCTTCGGACGGCTCGCCGTGATCGGTCTGGCCGTCGGGCTGCTGTCCTGCGCCGCGCTGCTGGCCGGCACCGCCGGTCCCAGTCATGGCCAGACGGCCGCCGGTCTGTTCGTGCTCGGGCTCGGCTGGTCGGCGGGCCTGGTGGCAGGTTCGGCTCTCCTCACCGACTCCGTGCCGCAGCCCGCGCGCGCCGCCGTGCAGGGTCTGTCGGACCTGACCATGAACACGGCGGCGGGCATCGGCGGTGCGGTCGCCGGAGTGATCGTCTCCCAGGCGGGTTACGGCTGGCTGAACGCGGCCGGTGCCTGTCTCCTGCTGCCGATGGCTGCACTGGCGCTGCGCCAGGCGCTGTCCCGGCCCGCCACCACCTGACCGGGCCGGGGGACCGGAACGTGACCGGACCGCGCGAACCGGGAGCGGCACCGGACCGCAGGCTCCCGCCGGACAGCCGCCGGGTACTCAGAGGCTGATGTGGTACGCCTTGCGCAGCGTCTCGTGCACGGTCCACGTCGTACGGTCGCCCTCGCGCAGGACGCAGGCGTCACCCGGGCCGATCTCCAGCGTCTCGCCGTCCTCGACCACGACGGTCGCGCGCCCGCTGACGACCACGAACAGCTCGTTGGCCTCGGTGTCGGTGACCACGCCGGGCGTGATCTGCCAGATGCCCCGCAGCTGCTTGCCGTCCGGCGACTCCCACAGCACCTTGCCGGTCACCACGGGCTCGCCCGAGACGATCTGAGCAGGGTCGAGCGGTTCCGGTTCGAGGTCGGCGTCCGGAATGTGCACAACGAAGGAAGCGGGAACTTGATCAATTGTGGTCATGGTCGGTCACCCTAGCGACCGCGTCGGGACGTCGTGCCACCAGGACCGGCTGGAAGAAGCCAGGCCCGTCGTTCCCGCGGGGGTGCGCCGTCCGGCTGCCGCGGTGGTGTCGGCATGGCGCTCGTGGCGCCGACGACGGCGTCGAGCGACGCGTCACGGAAGGCAGGAGCCCCCTGTCGGCGGCTGCTCGGCTCCCGGGACACGTTTGAGGCCGGGCCGCCCGCGACAGGGATGTGGACATGTCACCGAACGCGCCGCAGCGCGCCCACCCGTACGCACCGGCCCTCTCCACCGAGGTACAGGAAGCTCTCGCCGCGCACCGCCCCGTCGTGGCGCTGGAGTCGACGATCATCGCGCACGGTCTGCCGCGACCCCGGAATCTACGGGTCGCGGAAGAGCTGGAAGAGCTCGTACGGTCCGCGGAGGCCGTCCCCGCGACCATCGCCGTGCTGGACGGCAGGGTCCATGTCGGCCTGGACAAGTCCGAGTTGGAGCGGGTCGCCGAAGATCCGACGCTGCGCAAGCTCGGGCACCGGGACCTCGCTCCGGCGCTGGCGGCGGGAGCGAGCGGGGCGACGACCGTGTCCGCGACGGCGTTCCTCGCGGCTCGTGCGGGGCTGCGCGTCTTCGCGACGGGCGGCCTCGGGGGTGTGCACCGGGGGTGGACCGAGAACCAGGACGAGTCCGCGGATCTCAGGCTGCTCGCACGGACCGGCATCACCGTGGTGTGCGCGGGCGTGAAATCGATCCTGGACGTCCCCGCGACGCTGCAGCGCCTGGAGACACTCGGGGTCGGAGTGCTCGGCTACCGCACGGAGCATTTCCCCGGCTTCTATCTCAGCAGTTCGGGGGAGCCGGTGGACTGGACGGTGCGCACGCCCGAGGAGGTCGCGGAAGTGATGCGGGCCGGGGACACGCTCGGCGGTCCCCCCGCGGCGCTGATCGTCGCCAACCCCGTACCTCGGAAGGACCAGCTGGATCCCGCGCTGCACGACCGCGTACTGGCGGAGGCGCTGAACGCGTGCCGGGAGCGCGGCATCGCGGGCCAGGCCGTCACACCCTTCCTGCTCGACCATCTGATGCGGCAGACCGAGGGGGCGTCGCTGGAGGCCAACGTCGCGGCGGTGCGCGGAAACGTATCGCTTGCGGCGCGGATCGCCGTCGCCTGGGCCACGATCCACGGGGGACCGCTGGAGCGGGACCCGGCAGGATCCCAGTGACCGGCGGCGGCCTTCTCGTCGTCGGGGACGTGGTCACGGACGTGGTGGCCCGGCATGTCTCGCCACTCGTCCACGGCACGGACACGGCGGCCCGGATCAGCACGCTGCCGGGCGGGGCCGGCGCCAATGCCGCCTGCTGGGCGGCGCGTTCGGGCTGCCAGGACGTGCGACTGGTGGCGCGGGTGGGCGCGGACTCCGCGGCCTGGCACGAGGACGTGCTGCGGCGGGCAGGGGTACGTCCTCTGCTGGTGGTGGACGACGGGGCGCCGACCGCCACTGTCGTCGCGCTCGTCGACTCCGCGGCCGAACGCACCTTCCTCACCGACAGCGGCGCCGTACTGCGCCTCTCCCCCGCCGACTGGTTGCCGTCCCTTCTCGACGGCATCGCACATCTGCATCTCTCCGGCTATCTCATCTTCGCCCCGACGAGCCGCGCGACGGCCCTGCTCGCCCTGCGGGAGGCCCGGCGGCGGCACATCCCGACGAGCGTGGATCCAGCCTCCGCGGGCTTCCTCGCCGAACTCGGCGCCGACACGTTCCTGACGGCCGTGGAGGGAGCGGATCTGCTGCTGCCGAACGCGGACGAGGCCCGGCTGCTCACCGGACTCCCCGAACCGGCTGACGCCGCCGCCAAGCTGAGCCTGATGTTCCCTCAGGTCGTCGTCACCCTGGGTGAGGAGGGTGCCCTGCTCGCCGCCGGAGGGACGGTGACCGGACGTGTTCCGGCCGTTCCGGTGCGCGCAGCGGTGGACTCCACCGGGGCGGGCGACGCGTTCACCGGAGGGTTCCTCGCAGCGCGGCTGGCGGGGGCGGACGAGGCCACGGCCGCGGCGGCAGGCTGCCGGTCGGGGGCCGAGGCGGTCGCAACGGTCGGCGGCCGGCCCGGCGGGTGATCTACCGGCCCCCGGGCAACCCGGTCCAGGCGGGGTGGAGCGGATCGTCGGCCCGGACGACCGCGTCCGCACGCCCGGCGGGCTCCACTTCCTCCTCGTACCGCGCGAAAGCCGGCAGAGTCCACCGCTCGCTCTCCTCGGTGCGCCGCCGCAGCGCGCCCGGCGAGAGCCGCAGATGGAGACTCAGGTCGAACGGGAACCAGTGCCCGAGCAGCAACGGCCCATGCATCACCAGCACGCCGCCCTCAGGAAGGTGTTGATACGGGCTGCGGGTGGCCCGGTCCGTCACCGGGTCCCACAGATCGGGCAGCACCCGCCCGCTGCCGCCCGGCTCCAGCGGCCCGAAGACCTCACGCCAGAGAGCTCCCGTGTCGAACCAGCTGTCGACATACGAGTCGGGGTCCCGCTTGCCGTATTCGTAGCGCAGGCTCGCAGGGCGCAGGAACCCGTCGGTGGACACGACGAGCACGGCACGGCCACGGATCCTCAGCTCCTGCGCGACACGCTCGGCCGGCTCCCCGGTGCGGGCGGCTGGAGCGCCGTCGATGCCGACCTTGAGCCACGGGCCGCCGTCGGACGGCTTCAGCCCGTCGGCGTACGCGGCGACGGTTTCGGCCAGCCGTTCCCAGGTGATCGCTTCGAATCGCACCCGACCATCATCGCCCCGGCGCCGGCCGTCCCGCCGTCGGGTTACCTCGTCATGGCCGCACGCGGACGGCATGCCTTCCCCTGCTCCGGAGCGGGAGCAGGGGCACCATGCGCCGAGCGCCTGCGCCAAGTGCTGCGCGAGGGCCGCACGGCGCGCCGGGAGGAGACCGCCCGTGCTCGCCCTGTCCTACGCCTCCGGCCCCTCCCCGTCCACGGCCCCTCGCCCCTGTCCTCGTGCAGGGAGACGCTCGCCCGGCCGGCGCCGTCGGCGGGCGAGCGTCACGCGCCACGTCACTGCTGCGCGCCGCAGTCCACCGCTTCGGCGTCGTCGGAGAGTGCGCTTCCCTCAGGCAGCAGATAGGTCACCCAGAGCACGACCGGCTCGGTGCCCAGATTCCGTCCGATGTGGCGGTGCTTGGCCCCGGACGGTTCGATGAACGAGGTACCCGCAGGCGTCACTTCGACCGAGCAGTCGTCCAGTGTGCGCGTCAGCGTCCCCGACTTGACGACGGCGATCAGCTGGCCGCTGTGGGTGTGCCAGCCGGTTGAGCCCCCCGGCTCCAGGGTGATCGTCCGGAAGGTCACATCCGTACGGCCGTTCGGAGTCTTCACCTTCAGCTTGCCGGCCGATGTGCCCTTCGCGACAATCGTGCCGCTCACCCCTCCGCCGGGGGTGGCGAGTGCCGCCGACGGCACGAAGCCGAGCGCCGCCGCACAGCCGCCGATGACCAGGGTCTTACCCACTCGCCCCTTCGGCCCTGGCCGTCCTTGCCATCCCAGCTGTTCCTGCTGCCCCTGCCGTCTGCCGATCCTCACCCGAATTCCCTCCGCCGCGGCGCCCCTGACATCCAAATAACCCGACGCTACCCGGGAGTTGAACTTCAGAACCCCCCGGACACAGAGGTCGTCGAGAAGGCCGCAGCGAAGGTGCTCACAGCATTGCCCCGTCGCGCAGCTCAGCGGCCAGCGGCCCCTCGCCCGCGACCTCGACCCGCCCGTCCTTCACGGCCTCGGCGAGCGTGAATTCGCCTCGTCCGAGCGCGAGACAGACCTCGCCGTCGAGCACGAGCCGGGCGTCCGCGTGAGCGGCCGGTCCGTCCCCGTACACCCCCGCACCGTCGGCCGGTCCGCTCGATCCGTTCACACGCACATGGAACTCCCCCTCATCGAGGTGGACTTCGACGACTCCCGCGTGGGTCAGCGCGTCCAGCGCGCGCAGCAGCGGCAGCGCGAACCAGTGCGCCCGCACGGCATCGGTCGGCCGCCGCTCGCCGATCGCCGGCGCGCCCCACTCGGCGAGCGCGGCGAGGACCGGCAGCAACCCATGGCCGCGCTCGGTCAGTTCGTACACCGACGCGGCGGCGGGCGGCGGCAGCCTGCGGCGGACGGCCAGGCCACCCTGCTCCATGTCCTTGAGCCGGGACGCGAGGACGTCCGTGCTGACGCCGGGAAGGTCGGCGTGCAGATCGGTGTAACGGCGTGGCCCCGCCAGCAGTTCACGGACGATCAGCAGGGTCCAGCGGTCCCCCACGGAGTCGAGGGCCCGGGCGGTGGCGCAGAACTGGTCGTAACTTCGGCGGCGCGCGGGGCGTGCGGATGGCTGCTGCTGACGTGGCATGCGACGCAGTCTAGACATGTTGTTGGACTTTCCAAGCCCAAGCTTGGTAAAACCAAGTATCGCAATCGGGTCGGGGAGGCACCGCATGGAATTCCGGCAGTCCAGCAAGCTCAACGAGGTCTGTTACGAGATCCGCGGCCCGGTCATCGAGCACGCCAACGCCCTGGAGGAGGCGGGTCACAGCGTGCTCCGCCTCAACACGGGCAACCCCGCGCTCTTCGGATTCGAGGCGCCGGAGGAAATCGTCCAGGACATGATCCGGATGCTTCCGCAGGCCCACGGCTACAGCGATTCGCGCGGCGTCCTCTCCGCCCGCCGCGCGGTGGCCCAGCGCTACCAGGCGATGGGGCTGACGGATGTCGGGGTGGACGACATCTTCCTCGGCAACGGGGTGTCCGAGCTGATCTCCATGTCCGTGCAGGCGCTGCTGGAGGACGGCGACGAGGTGCTCATCCCGTCGCCCGACTATCCGCTGTGGACCGCGGTGGTGACCCTCGCGGGCGGCAAGGCCGTGCACTACACGTGCGACGAGGCGTCGGACTGGAATCCGGACCTCGCCGACATGGCATCGAAGATCACCGACCGCACCAAGGCCGTCGTGATCATCAACCCGAACAACCCGACCGGCGCCGTCTATCCGCGCGAGATCCTGGACGGCATCCTCGACCTGGCGCGCAGGCACGGTCTGCTGGTCCTCGCCGATGAGATCTACGACCAGATCCTCTACGACGACGCCGAGCACCACAGCGTGGCGGTCCTCGCCCCCGACCTGGTCTGTCTCACCTTCAGCGGTCTGTCGAAGACCTACCGGGTGGCGGGGTTCCGCTCCGGCTGGATGGTGGTGTCCGGCCCGCAGCAGCACGCCAGCAACTATCTGGAGGGCCTGACGATGCTCGCCTCCATGCGGCTGTGCCCGAACGCCCCCGCGCAGTACGCCATCCAGGCCGCGCTCGGCGGCCGGCAGTCCATCCGGGAACTGGTGGCCCCCGGCGGCAGGCTGTACGAGCAGCGCAACCGGGCCTGGGAGAAGCTCAACGAGATCCCCGGAGTGTCGTGCGTGAAGCCGAAGGGCGCGCTGTACGCGTTCCCGCGCATCGACCCGAAGGTGCATGCGATCGTCGACGACGAGAAGTTCGTCCTCGATCTGTTGCTGCGGGAGAAGATCCAGGTGGTTCAGGGCACGGGCTTCAACTGGCCGCGGCCCGACCACTTCCGGATCCTGACCCTCCCGTACGCTGACGATCTCGACGCGGCGATCAGCCGCATCGGCCGCTTCTTGAACGGATACCGCCAGTGACCTGTCCCGCCTGCCGGTTCGCCGTCCATACGCAGTTCGCCTCACCCGAACTCGTGGGACCGATCGTCGAGGGCGGACTCGATCCGGCCGCCGACCCGGGCTGGGCGGACTCGGGGGCGGAATCGCCCGCCGAGTACGCGCGCTGGGCAGGTCACCTGTGCGGTGTGACCTGTCTGCGCATGGCGCTCGGTGCCGGCTCCCCGCCGCTGTTCGCCCTGCGTGACGGAGCGCTCAAGTACGGCGCGTACACGGAGGATGCCGAGGGGTCGATCCGGGGCCTGGTCTACGCGCCCTTCGCACAGTACGTGCGGGAAGTGCACGGCCTCGATGCCACCGTCCACCGCCACTTGTCGACGGACGAGATCGTGGCCCTGCTGGACGAGGGGCGGACGGTGATGGCGTCGGTGCACTACGCGATCCGGCATCCGGAGCAGCCCGCTCCGGGGCGGGGCGGACATCTGGTGCTGCTGACGTCCCGCACGCCGGACGGCAAGGGAGTCCATTTCCACAACCCGTCGGGCACGACGGCCACGACGCGGGCCGCGGAGCTTTCGCTGCCCGACTTCGAGCGGTTCTTCGCGGGGCGCGGGGTATCGCTCGCCGACGGCGCGCGGCGGGGGCCACGGACGGGCGCAGGCCCGGGGGCGTAGCCGTCCCATGCAGGTGCTTGATGTCGCCGCGCCCTTCCTTCGGACGACCACAGATCGAAGTTGCCCGGAGCCACGGGTTTTCGCGGCGCCGGCCCGAGCCACGGGGCGCAGCGGAATTCAGCCGGGCAGTGCCGCGGTGAGGTCGACCTCGATCAGCTGTCCGGGGAAACCGAGGCGCGCGACGCCGAGCAGCGTGCTCGCGGTGGTGAACGCGGACCCGATGACCGAGCCGGTGAGCCGGCGCCAGGCGGCTCCAAGGTCCGTGACATCGTCGCTGACCACGTAGATGACCGACCGGACGACCCGGGAGGGCTCGGCACCCACGGCCGCCAGGGCGACGAGTGCATCGGACGCCACCTGATCGATCTGGGCGTCGAGGCCGCCCGGTCCCACCAGCGCGCCGGAACGGCCGAGCGGACACTGCCCAGCCAGGTACGCGGCCCGGCCCGCCTCCACCACAGTGATGTGGTGATAGCCGGACGCGGCATGCAGTTTGTCCGGATTGAGCCGGCTGATCTCTGCAGTCGTGCAGCCGAGTCCGACAGCCCGGGCCACGGGGCGCACCGGGATCTCGACAGCCCGCAGGCCGATCCGTACGGGTGGTTTCCGGCGGATGACCATGTCCTGCCGCCGTCCGGCGGGGACCGCTTGTCACAGTGAGCCGCGCGCATCCGCGTCGCAGACCCACGCAGACTCCGCCCTCACCGGCTCCGAACGGAGGTCACCGCCGTGCCCCGCTTCCCTCACTTCACCAGCACGAAGGGTCTCACCGGCCCGACGCACCACACCGCACTCACCGCGGCCCTGGCCGTACTGGCCGTGGGCACGCCCGTCGCGTACGCCACACTCGGCAACGACGCCCCCTCCGCCTCACGGTCGGCGACATCGGTCGGCGCCGTTCGCGGGAAGGCCTACATCGAGACCCGGTTGTTCTTCGGCACCGAGCGTCCCGACGGTGGACCAGTTGTGACGGACAGTCAATTTTCGGCGTTCATCGACGAGGAGGTCACGCCGCGCTTCCCGAACGGCCTGACCATCCAGGACGGCCGCGGGCAGTGGCGGGATTCCCACGGGGCGATCGAACGTGAGCGCCGTTACGAACTGACCCTGCTCTACCCGGCGTCCGAGGCGCGCGTGCGCGACGTCCAGATCGAGCGGATCCGGAACGCCTACGAGAAGGCGTACGCCCAGGAATCGGTGGCCCGGATCGAGGAGCGTGCGACCGCCGACTTCTGACCCCGCCCCGACGCCCTGCCGCGCCGCACCCCGCTCATGTGGCCGTACGGACCCCGCGCCTGTGCGGCCGATTGATCCGGCGCGCCAGCCCGTGCGCTCCCGCGACGGCCACCGGGAAAAACGCCAGCGCCGCAGCCGCTGTACCGACGCCGCCGCTGTCGATACCGGCCGCCTTCAACCGCCGCAGGGCCCACAGCGAGTACGGGACGACAACGGTCGGCGACGTGGCGACCCCCGGTGTGTAGCCGCGGTACGCCACCGCCTGCGCGATGTGCACGACACCGTGCAGCCCGAATCCGACCAGTACGGTCCGGAAGAACGGGCTGCGACCGCCGGTGCGCGCCCCGTCGGCCGACGCCGCCGCCATGACTCCGCCCATGAGGCCGATGGCGACATTGGCGTCCCGCTGCGAGAGCTCCATTCGCGCCCAGACCCGTTCGGGCACTCTCGGGAATCGTTTCTGGAGCCGCGACCGGGCGGGCCGCGCCCAGCCGGCCATGGTGGCCAGCTCCTCCAGATCGTTGGCCACCCAGGCGGCGAGCAGCCCCCAGGTCACCGCCTTGGAAACCTCAGTCTCCGTCATACCAGCCCCCCGGCGTCGCAGTACGATGACAGCACGTTACAACACAACGCAACGTTGCGTTGCTTTTCTCTGGAGCGCCCATGGCCGCCGATCAGACCGTGAACCGCCGCCCGGGCAAGGGCCCTCGTGCCGCCGAAGCGATCTTCGACACCACGCTGCGCCATCTCGCGGAACGCGGATACGCCCGTCTCACCATCGAGGCCGTCGCTCAGGACTCCGGGGTCAACAAGACAACGATCTACCGTTGGTGGCCCTCGAAACCGGCGCTGCTGCGGGCGGCCATGCTCCATGCCCGGGTCCTCGACTTCGACATCCCCGATACGGGCAGTCTCCGCGGTGACCTGATCGCCCTCACCGAACAGATCGTCGGCCTGCTCACCGACGAGCGTACGGAACCGGTCGCCCGCGCCATGACCGCGGGCACCGGCCTGCCGGACGACGAACTCGCCGCGCTCACCCGCGATTTCTTCGCCGACCGGTTCTCCCGCGAGCAGCCGGTCTTCGCCCGCGCCGTCGCCCGTGGTGAACTCCCGAAGGACGCCGACCCGATGCTGCTGATGGACCTGATCGCGGGGGCGGTCTGGATGCGGGTGCTGCTCCGCCGCGAACCGGCACCCCCGGACTTCGCCCGCGATGTCGTCGATGCCGTGACCGGCAGTGTTTACCCCGTGCGCAGCTGACAGACAGCCAGGGAGTCCGGGCGGAGGCGGTGTCAGCGGCCGAGCAGGGCCATGAGTGCGCCCACCGGGTCGGTGTCCGGCATCGCGCGAGGCCACCAGTCGTCCTTGTCCCGGTCCGATTCGTAGCCGTACCAACGGCCGTCGTGCCCGAAGCGGAGCTGAAGGGTGCCGCCGGGGTGGGTGAGGCGGTTGCGCCAGGGGTGGAAGCGGGGGAAGTCGGTGGCTGCGAGCGCGGGGCGGGCCCGGTCGAAGGGGCCGGCCGGGGGGTCCCAGGGAGTTTCCAGGACGTCCAGCCCTTCGGCACCGCCCTGGCGCCAGGCGGCGACGGCGCGGGCCAGGTCGGTGGTGGTACGGCCGGTGGCGTAGGCGAGCTCGCGGTAGAGGGCGCGGGTGGTGGCGGTGAGCCCGGCGGTGGGGCGGGCGGCGGCCAGCCGGACGGCGTCCTGCCAGGGGGTGAGCCCGGCGAGCGGATCGTTTCCGCTGGTGAGGAACGTGAGCGCGCGGGCCGCCGCGTCAGTGGCGAGGTGGTCGAGGGCGAGCGGGTCGCGGGCGCCGGGCAGTTCGGGGTACGAGGGTGGCTGGCCGGGATGCGCGGGTTCCGGGAGCGGGGAGGGCAGCGGCGGCAGGAATCGGCCGGCGAACCCGTCACGCGCCGGCACGGAAGGGATGGCGACGGCCGTGGGCCGTTCCCGGGCGGAGTGCGCGGCGTTGCGCCGGCCCAGTTCCTCGACGAGTTCGCGCTCGCCCCGGCCGCGCAGCAGCAGGAGGACGAACGGGTCGGTGTCGAGCAGGCGGGCCATCTGGTAGCAGAGGGCGGCGACGTGCTTGCAGGGCCAGCCGTGATCGGGGCAGGAGCAGCTCGGGTCGAGGTCGTCCGCGGCGGGCAGCAGTCCGACGCCGGCCTCGGCGGCCGTGTCGACCAGTCCGTGCGGCATCTCCTTGGCAAGCAGCGCGGAGAGATGACCGGGCCGCTCGGCGACGGCATCGAGGAAGGTGTCCCAGCAGGTGTCGGTGAGGGTCCGCAGCCGCAGTTCGGTCCGGTACGGGCGGGGGCGGCTGCCCTGGACGTAGGCGACGACGCGGCCGGGAGTCACGGTGATCGCGGCGACATGGCCACTGTCGGCGTACGTACGGCCGCGAGCGAGGCGCCCCTCGTCCATCGACAGGGACTCCAGCGCCGCCACCCAGGACCGGCCCCACCAGCTGTCCGCGAACGGTGCGCCGCCGTCGGACGTGCGGGGCGGCACGGCGTCGAAAGTGCGCCGCAGGTCGTCGGGGCCCGGGCGGGCGCGGACATACGACGCGGGCCCGGAACGGGGGCTCATGACGGCCTCCGGAGCGAGACGAGATCGGCGAGGTCACGGTCGCTGAGTTCGGTCAGTGCGGTCTCTCCGGTGCCGAGCACCGCGTCGGCCAGGGCCTGCTTGGCCGCCAGCATCTCGCCGATCCGGTCCTCGACGGTGCCCTCCGCGATCAGCCGGTGCACCTGGACGGGCTGGGTCTGGCCGATGCGGTACGCGCGGTCGGTGGCCTGCTCCTCGACCGCCGGGTTCCACCAGCGGTCGTAGTGGATGACGTGAGCGGCGCGGGTGAGGTTCAGTCCGGTGCCCGCCGCCTTGAGGGAGAGCAGGAAGACGGGTACCTCGCCGGACTGGAAGCGGTCCACCATCCGTTCCCGTTCGGCCACCGGCGTACCGCCGTGCAGGAGCTGGGACGGGACGGCGCGCGAGGCGAGGTGGGCGGAGAGGATCCGGGCCATCGTCACGTACTGGGTGAAGATCAGCACGGAGCCGTCCTCGGCGAGGATCGTGTCGAGGAGTTCGTCCAGCAGGGCAAGCTTGCCGGAGCGGCCGATGAGGCGGGTCGGCTCCTCCTTCAGGTACTGCGCGGGATGGTTGCAGATCTGCTTGAGCGAGGCCAGCAGCTTCATGATCAGTCCGCGGCGGGCGATGCCTTCGGAGGCCTCGATGAACGCCATGGTCTCGCGCACCGCAGCCTCGTACAGCGTGGCCTGTTCGCGGGTGAGGAAGACGGGGTGGTCGGTCTCCGTCTTGGGCGGCAGCTCCGGGGCGATGCCTGGATCGGACTTCTTGCGGCGCAGCAGGAACGGCCTGACCAGCCGGGAGAGGCGCTCGATCGCTTCCTCGTTCCCCAGTCCTGCCGCGGTGCCGGTGTTCTCGACGATCCGGGCGTGCCGGGCACGGAACGCCTTGAGGGGGCCGAGCAGCCCGGGGGTGGTCCAGTCCAGCAGGGCCCAGAGCTCGGAAAGGTTGTTCTCCACGGGGGTGCCGGTGAGGGCGATTCTGGCGGGGGCCGGGATGGTACGCAGCGCCTTCGCGGTGGACGAGTGCGGATTCTTCACGTGCTGCGCCTCGTCGGCGACGACAAGTCCCCAGCTGTGCTGGGCGAGTTCGGCGGCGCTGGACCGCATCGTTCCGTACGTGGTGAGGACGAAGCCGTCGTCGGGGTCGTCGAGCGTGCGGTCGGTGCCGTGGAAGCGGCGGACGGGAACACCCGGGGCGAACCGGTTGATCTCCCGGTGCCAGTTGCCCAGGAGGGAGGCGGGGCAGATCACCAGGGTGGGTGCGGGATGCGCGCGGCGCAGATGCAGGGCGATGACGGTGATGGTCTTGCCGAGTCCCATGTCGTCGGCGAGGCAGCCGCCGAGGCCGAGGGATGTCATCCGGTCGAGCCAGGCCAGGCCGCGCAGTTGGTAGTCGCGGAGCGTGGCCTCCAGCCCGGGCGGCGGCTCGACAGTGGCGTCGTCGGCGAGGATGCGGGTGCGGAGTTCGGCGAGGGCACCGGCGGGCACCGCCTCGACCTGTTCGCCGTCCACCTCCGCGCTGCCGGTCAGCGCGACGGCGAGGGCGTCCACCGGGTCGAGCAGGCCGAGCTCACGCTTGCGTGCCTTGCGTACGAGCGCGGGATCGACGACGACCCACTGGTCCCGCAGGCGCACCACCGGGCGGTGGGCCTCCGCAAGGATGTCCATCTCCCGCTCGGTGAGCTGCTCGGCGCCCAGCGACAGCTGCCAGTTGAAGGAGAAGAGCTGCTCGGCGTCGAAGAACGAGGTGCCGTCGGTGGCCGAGCCGGGCGCGGGCCGTACGACGGCGGCGGCCGTCAGGGAGCGGACGAGTTCGCGCGGCCAGTGGACGCTCACGCCTGCCGCCGCCAGCCGCGTCCCGGCGTCGCTCAGCAGCTCGTACAGCTCGTCCTCGGTGAGGGCGAGCACGTCGGGGACCGGCTGGTCCAGCAGCCGGCCCAGCGGCGCCCAGACGCGGGCGGCGCGGCGCAGTGCGAGCACGGCGTCGATCCTGGCCCGCGGCCCGAACGGTTCTCCGCCACCGCCGTTCCACAGTGCGGCGGCATCGATGACGTACGTCGGGTCGGCCAGGCTGTGCACCTGCGTGATCGCCGCGGCGGCATGCCGCGCGGTGCCACGGTGGATGTCCGCGGCGTCTTCGGTGGAATCGGCGTCGGGGCCGCCGTGCGTGTCGGCGGTGTCGAAGAGTTCGTACGCCGACAGGTCGAGCCGGAGCGACACCCGCACCCCCGCGTCCAGACCGGCAGCGACCTCGGCGGCCCAGTCGCGGGCGCGGGGCAGATGCTGGGCCTCGCGGGCCGCGAAGGGCGCCCCCATCGCGTACGCCGCCGCAGGTGTCCGGGGCAGGGTGTCGGCGACCGCGTCGAGGAACGCACCGACCAGCCACTCGGGGTCCGGGAGCTGAAGCGGTGTGCGGCCCGGGAGCGGGACGGCATGCGCCTCGGGCGGCATGGCCGCGGCGATCGCGCGCAGATGGGCGATGTCCTCGGCGTCGCGCGGACCGGCCCGCCAGGCGTCGTGGTCCTCGGCCGTCAGACCGGGGACGAGCCGGCCACGCGCCACCAGGTTGAGTCCATGGAGTGCGGCCGCTCCCCAGCAACGGGCGGCCGGATGAGCGGACTGCCGGTGCCGGGCGCGGACCAGCAGGGGCAGGGCGTCGGCGACGGGCAGCAGGACAGCGGGCACCGCGCGGACACCGACCTCACCCTGCTGCCCGCGTCGCACGACGGTGATCTCGGCACCCTCGGCCGGCCCGGCCTCCGGAAGCGGGCCGTCGTCCGGGTCCCAGAAAGCGACTCGCCCGCCCCTCGGCAGCGAGGCGGGCAGGAAGACGGCAGCGCACCGCAGGAAGCGAGCCGTGGCCGCGCCCTGCGCGTCCTGTTGCACACGCCCTGCCGAGGTCATCGCACCCCTCCCGTCCCGCGCTCAATCGTCTGATCTCACTGACTCCGCGAGTCTAGGCGGGGGGTCTGACAGCCGGTCCTCGGCCGGCATTCGCTCAGGTCAGTGCCTGGCGAGTGGCTTCGGGCGGGCGACCCGTGTGGGCCCGGAGGCCACCGGCGCGGCGGCCGGTGCAGGCGGCGGCGCGGCCGGAGGCACCACGGGCGGCATCTGTTGCGGCTGCTGCTCCGGCTGCAGTTGCTGTTGCTGCTGCTGCGGTTGTTGTTGTGGTTGTGGTTGCTGCTGCAGTTGTCCGGGCTGCTGCGCCCGCTCCAGGAAGCGGAGCAGTTCCACCGGGAACGGCAGCACCAGTGTGGAGTTCTTCTCCGCCGCGACCGCGACCACGGTCTGCAGCAGTCGCAGCTGCAGCGCGGCCGGCTGGGCGGACATCTGGGCAGCCGCTTCGGCCAGTTTCTTCGATGCCTGCAGCTCCGCGTCCGCGTTGATGACCCGCGCGCGCCGCTCACGGTCGGCCTCTGCCTGACGCGCCATGGAGCGCTTCATCGTCTCCGGCAGCGATACGTCCTTAATCTCCACCCGGTCGATCTGGACGCCCCAGCCCACCGCAGGGCTGTCGATCATGAGTTCCAGTCCCTGGTTCAGCTTCTCCCGGTTGGACAGCAAGTCGTCGAGGTCACTCTTGCCGATGATCGACCGCAGGGATGTCTGCGCCATCTGCGACACCGCGAACCGGTAGTCCTCGACCTCCACGACCGCGCTGGCGGCGTCGACCACCTTGAAGTAGATGACCGCATCCACCCGCACCGTGACGTTGTCCCTCGTGATGCCGTCCTGTGCGGGCACGGGCATCGTCACGATCTGCATGTTGACCTTCCGCATATGCTCGACGCCGGGCAGGATCATGGTGAATCCGGGGCCGCGCACATCGTTGCGCAGCCTGCCGAGCCGCAGCACGACGCCCCGTTCGTACTGCTTCACGATCCGCGCAGCGGCCAACGCGTAGACCACACCCACGGACGCCGTCGCCGCTATCGCGACCACCAGTTCTTCGACCATGACGGACCCCTGAAAGCCGGAAACGCCTGATTCGCGCCGCTATTATCACGTTATGCCCATTAAGTACACAAGGCGAACCTCGACCCACGCGATGATCACCCGGCAGGCCCTGCACCGGATGCCGGGGCGGCCGGGAGCGGGCAGGGTGACCATCGTCAGCACCTGATGTACGGACGAGCCGGACGAGACAGACGAGGACCCGCCCATGCCCGTGATCGATCAACGACGCCGCCGTCTCGGCATCGCAGCCGGGACCGCGCTGCTGACCCTCACCGTCGCCGGCTGTTCCGGCCTTGGTCGCACCGCGGTCGGGCCGGTCACCTACGTCACCGAGCGGAACAACGTGGTCATGTTGAACAGCCCCTTGGTGAAGGGCTGCCACCGGCTCTTCCCGGGTGCCAAAGCTGTGAGTAACGGGACCCTGATCGACATCGTCCTGTACCGGACACAGGACTGCACCGGCCCGGGGACGACGTATCTCGCCACCACGTTCACCGATGTGAACGCAGCGTCCTCCCTCCCCTGGCGCAGCTTCAGCACGGTCCACTGACCGCGGCGCGAGCCGCCGCAGCCCGGCACCGAGGTGCATCCGCGGGGCGCTGTTCGGTGCCGGGCTGCGGCGGTGCACGTGCGGGGGCCGCTCGCCCTACGCGCGCCTGCGGATGAGCGCGACCAGCCGTGCCGTTCTGTCCCGCCGCTCCCGGGCGATCAGGACGACCAGCCCGATGAGCAGTGCGGGCATGATCGCGTTCGCCGGGTCGAGCAGCGTCAGTTGGACGATGGAGGCGCCGGCCAGCAGTCCGGCGAAGGCCATCGCCGCGACGCCGGACAGCAGGGGAACCAGCAGGGCGATGGCGCCCGCCATCTCCAGGGCGCCGATGAGGTACATCGCACCATGGCTCCAGCCCATGCGGTCGAAGGACTCGACCGCGGTTTCATGGGCGATCAGCTTGGCGAACGCGCTGAAGGCGAAGAACAGGGCGAGTACAACCCGCGCGACGGTCAGCGCGACCGCACCGCGGCTGCGTGCGTTGTTCTCCGTCGTGGCGTCGGTGGTCGTCGTGTTCGTCGCCGTCGTGGTCTCGGACATCGGGGTCTCCTCGAAGAAGCGTCGCGTGGTGTCGCGTACACAGGGGTAGACCCCACCGCCGTCCGAAACTCATCGCTCCTCCCCCGGTCTTACACGGGCAGGGCCCGCACCCACACCCCGTCAGCCGTGAGATACCGGTCGACGGCCAGTCCCGCCACCTCCAGATGCCCCTCGAACTGTTCCTTCGTCAGCTGACGTGACAGAAAGGTCTGGGTCCATCGCGCATCGTCGAAGACGTACTCCGCGCGCACCGCACACACCTCGTCGCCGACGGGGTCCGCCGAGACGATCCGCACGGTGCAGCCGGACGCGTCGACACGCTCCCGCGGCAGATCGGTGTGGTAATCGATGCCCTCACGCTGCAGCAGCACGACGCCACCCTCCCTGACGTGCCGTCGGCAGACGCGCAGCATTCCGTCGCGCACCCGGTGTTCGCTCGCATGCACCAGGAACGACGCCAGCATCACCACGTCGAAGGTCTCGCCGCCGAGGTCGAGGGACTCGATGGGGCTCTGCACCGTGCGCGCGCCCCGTACGTGTTCCAGCATCTCCGGCGATTCGTCCACGGCCGTGACATCGAAGCCGCGCTCGACCAGCGCATGGGTCACGCGGCCCGCCCCACAGCCGAGTTCGAGAATGCTCGCACCGGCGGGTACCGCCGCCTCGATCACATCCGGTTCGCCCCCGACGGAGAGCCGTCTGTACAGCTCGACCGCGCAACCGTCCGGAGTGATCGAGCCGGGTCCCGTCCCTGAATATCCCTCACGCACCCGTTGTCCGCTCATATGCAGCTGAACGAAGGGGTGTTGGGAACGGTTCCCGGCACGCGGCGCCTTCCCTCGCCGGGCTCCTCGCCGCCCGGTGTCCGTCAGCACCCCGGATAGCGCTCCTGCGGCCACGCCACCGCTTGCTCGAACTCCAGGCACAGATCATCCGCCAGCTCGGCGATCACGGACCGCCCCTCCGTCAGCACGAGCCAGGGAGCCGGGAGTTGCACGTCACCGTGCTGGGCGCCGAGTAGATTGCCGCAGACCGAGCCGGTGGAGTCGCTGTCGCCGGAGTGGTTGACCGAGAGCAGCAGCGACTCCGCCACCTCGTCGGCGCCGGGCAGCACCAGGGCGCAGTACACGGCGATGGCGAGGGCCTCCTCGGCCACCCAGCCCGCCCCCAGCGACTCCACCTTCTCGGCGGTCGGCGCCCCCTGCGCGGCCAGGTCGACGGCCGCGCGCAGCACCGCCGTCGTCTCCTCGTGCCCCGGGTGGCGGGCCAGCAGCTCCATGGCGCGCAGCACGGCGCCCGCCATCGAATCGCCCTCCAGCAGATGGGCGATGATCGCGGCGAGGGCCCCGGCGGCGAACGCACCGGTCGGATGCCCATGGGTGATCTGGGCGCAGCGGGCGGCGAGTGCGAAGCCGGTCGCCGCTCCCTCGCCGATCAGGCCGAAGGGCGCGGACCGCATCACCGTGCCGCATCCCTTGGACCCGGTGTTGACCGGACCCGGCAGGCCGATCGGTCCCGTCGGGTCGGGGATGTGGCCGGCCGCGAGTCCAGTGAGACAGGCATTGCCGGGGGCGCGGCGGGCGTACAGGAAGCGCTGCTGCCGCAGCCACCCGGTCCGTATGAGGTCGTCCCTGCCGCGGGCGGGCGGTGCCGGATGGCTCTGGGTGTCGAGCCAGCGCAGATAGGCGTTGCGGACCATCGCGGTCTCGGCGCCGCCCATCCCTGTGGACATGGCCCGGGAGTGCGCCCTGATCAGCCCTTCCGCGGTGAACAGGGTCATCTGCGTGTCGTCGGTGACCCGGCCGACGACCCCGTCCTCGTCCGCGACAGGTTCCCGGACGCCCTGCTTCCCGTACGCCCGGCGGATACCGGAGAGCGACAGGAACTCCACCGGGTTCCCCAGGGCGTCCCCGATCGCGCCGCCGAGCAGCGACCCGCGGACCCGGGCCCGGCGAGTGGCGCTGTGCCCCCATGGTGTGCCGTTCACGGACGGTCCCCCACATTCTGTCGTCGTTACTCAAAACCGCCGTCGCGGGTCCATCCTGGGAGGAGAGGCGATCACCATGCGTACCGGTAATGAACCGCTGACCGCACGTAGCCCGCTGCGCCTGCGGCTGTGCCTGAGTCTATGGGGCATGGCCTGGGCGGTCTTCGGCCTGACAGCCTTCAGCCTGGTCGACCGCCCGGGTTGGGCCGCGGCCTGCGGTCTGCTCCTGCTGCTGACGCTGGTGGATCTGGCAGTGATCGTCCACCACATCCACCAGGGCCCGCACTACCAGCCGGGCCGCAACATCCCCCCGTACGAACCGGACCACGGTGGACGCGGCCGGTACGGGCACTGAGCTCCGTCCCGGCGCGGGGCCCGGCCGGTCGTCAGGCACAGGTCGGTCGGGGCAGACGCGACCCGTGGCGTCAGCCGTCCGTGTCGAAGCGGGCCGCCCGCAGATACTCCGGGTTCGGGTCGAGAGCGGCGGCCAGCCGGAAGTGTCGCACGGCCTGTTCCGAACGGCCGGAGCGCTGGAAGGTACGGGCCAGCGCGAAGTGCGCGAACGCGTTGTCCGGTTCGCGCTCCAGGACGAGTTCGAATTCCAGCTCGGCCGGGCGCAGTTGTGCGGCGGCGAAGAAGGCGCGTGCGCGCAGCAGACGGGCGGCCGTGTTCTCCGGATGGGCCGCGATCACCGAGTCCAGTAGTTTGACCGCGCCCCGCGGGTCGCGCGCGGCCAGCAGGCGTTCGGCCGCGCGGAAGTCGATCACATGGGTTTCCGGGGTCCTCTCGGGCACGGTCGCATCCTTCCCTTCGTCAACCCGTTTCCAACGTCCGGCCGGGTGCCGGTATTCCGGTCGGTGGAGCGGCCCGCGGCGGCCCGCCGTGTCAGTCCCGCCCGGGGACGGCGGCGGCCCGCTGCGTCAGTTCCTCCCAGACCTTGCGGACCTGTGGCTCCAGCGCCTCCAGCGGTCCGTCGTTGTCGACGATCAGATCGGCGACGGCCCGTCGCTGCTCACGGGTGGCCTGCGCGGCCATCCGGGCGCGGGCCTCGGCCTCCGTCATGCCGCGCAGCCGTACGAGCCGGTCGAGCTGGGTCCCGGGGGCGGCGTCCACGACGACGACCAGGTCGTAGAGCGGGGCAAGTCCGTTCTCGGCGAGGAGGGGGACGTCGTGGACGACGACGGAGTCGGGACCCGCCGCCCGCTCCAGTTCGGCGGACCGGGCGCGGACCAGCGGGTGGACGATCGCGTTGAGCGTGGCGAGCCGGTCGGCGTCGGAGAAGACGATGGAGCCGAGCTTCGGCCGGTCCAGGGTGCCGTCGGCGGTGAGGATGCCCTCGCCGAAGGCCTCGACGACGGCCGCGAGTCCGGGGGTTCCGGGCTCGACGACCTCGCGCGCGATCCGGTCGGCGTCGACCAGTACCGCTCCGTACGAGACGAGCAGTCGTGACACTTCGCTCTTGCCGGCACCGATTCCGCCGGTCAGGCCCACTTTCAGCATGGTCGAGAGAGTAGCGCCGCCTCCGGGCGCCGTCATGGCCCGGTCACGCCGTCCGGGCCGGCGGTCAGCCGTCGCCCTCCCGCTCGGCGAGGAACCGTTCGAATTCGAGGCCGATCTCGTCGGCGGACGGCAGGTCGACCGGTTCCGCGACCAGGTTGCCGCGCGTCTCGGAGCCCGCGAGCGCGTCGTACTGGTGCTCAAGCCCCTCGACGAGCGAGACGAGCTCCTCGTCTCCCTGGTCGATCTGGCGGTCGATCTCCGTCTGCGTGCGGTGGGCCTCCGTGCGCAGGGAGTGCGCGACGGCCGGCAGAACCAGGCCGGTCGCGGCCGTGATCGCCTCCAGTGCGGTGAGCGCGGCGTCCGGGTACGCGGAGCGGGCGACGTAGTGCGGCACATGGGCGGCGACGCCGAGGACGTCGTGTCCGGCCTCCATCAGCCGGTACTCCACCAGTGCCTCGGCGGAGCCGGGGACCTGTGCCTCGTCGAAGGGGCTGCGGTGGCCGGGCATCAGGTCCGTGCGGTTGCCGTGCGGCGTGATGCCGACCGGCCGGGTGTGCGGGACACCCATCGGGATGCCGTGGAAGTTGACGGCGAGACGCACCCCCAGCCGCTCGACGATCTGCTCGACGGCGGAGGCGAACCTCTCCCACTCCACGTCCGGCTCGGGCCCGGAGAGCAGCAGGAAGGGCGCCCCGGTGGCGTCCTGGACCACCCGGACGTCCAGCGTCGGGGTCTCGTACGCCGCCCAGCGGTCACGCCGGAAGGTCAGCAGCGGGCGCCGTGCGCGGTAGTCGACGAGCCGGTCGTGGTCGAAGCGGGCCACGACCTGGTGCGGCAGCGTCTCGAGCAAGCCGTCCACGATCTGCTCGCCGGTCTCACCCGCGTCGATGTACCCCTCGAAGTGGTAGAGCATGACCAGGCCGGCCGATTCCTGGGCGAGCGCCATGTCGACGACGGCCAGGCCCTTCGGCTCCCATTCGTACAAACTCTGCGGATCAGGCACGGTTACCGCTCCTCCTCGTTTCCTGGGGAAGAACGCCCTGCGGGACACGGGCATTCCCGGTCTGCGCCCTTTCACAGGGTGGTCAAGACCGACCGGCACATGGGGGCGGTCGGTCTCAGCCGGAACGCGCGTGTGCGGTGCGGTGCGGTGACCGCCTTCCGTCCGGCCGCGGAAACGAGTGAGGCCCGCTCCCCGAAGGGAGCGGGCCTCACTGTCAACTACTGCAGCCGATGACCGGCCGGAGGGTCAGAGCGTCAGCTCTGGCCACCCGCCAGCTTCTCGCGCAGGGCAGCCAGGGCCTCGTCCGACGCCAGGGCGCCGGAGTTGTCCGCGGACTCCGAGGAGTACGAGCCGCCGGCGCCGGAGGCAGCCGGGGCGCCACCGGCCGGGGCGGCAGCACCCTCGGCAGCAGCGGCCTCGTCGGCCTCGCGGGACTTGATGACCTGGGCGCGGTGCTGCTCGAAGCGCTCCTGCGCCTCGGCGTACTGCGTCTCCCACGCCTCGCGCTGGGTCTCGTAGCCCTCGAGCCAGTCGTTGGTCTCGGGGTCGAAGCCCTCGGGGTAGATGTAGTTGCCCTGGTCGTCGTAGGACGCGGCCATGCCGTACAGGGTCGGGTCGAACTCGACCGAGGCGGCGTCGGCGCCGAACGCCTCGTTGGCCTGCTTCAGCGAGAGGCTGATGCGACGGCGCTCGAGGTCGATGTCGATGACCTTGACGAAGATCTCGTCGTTGACCTGGACGACCTGCTCCGGGATCTCCACGTGGCGCTCGGCCAGCTCGGAGATGTGGACCAGACCCTCGATGCCCTCGTCGACGCGCACGAACGCACCGAACGGAACGAGCTTCGTGACCTTACCGGGAACGACCTGCCCGATCTGGTGCGTACGGGCGAACTGCTGCCACGGGTCTTCCTGCGTCGCCTTGAGCGACAGCGAGACGCGCTCGCGGTCCATGTCGACGTCGAGAACCTCGACGGTGACTTCCTGGCCGACCTCGACAACCTCGGAGGGGTGGTCGATGTGCTTCCAGGACAGCTCGGAGACGTGCACGAGACCGTCGACGCCACCGAGGTCCACGAAGGCACCGAAGTTGACGATCGAGGAGACGACGCCGGAGCGGACCTGACCCTTCTGCAGGGTCGTGAGGAAGGTCTGACGGACCTCGCTCTGGGTCTGCTCGAGCCAGGCACGGCGGGACAGGACCACGTTGTTGCGGTTCTTGTCCAGCTCGATGATCTTGGCCTCGAGCTCCTTGCCCACGTAGGGCTGGAGGTCGCGGACACGACGCATCTCGACGAGCGACGCCGGGAGGAAGCCGCGGAGGCCGATGTCGAGGATGAGACCACCCTTGACGACCTCGATGACGGTACCGGTGACGATGCCGTCCTCTTCCTTGATCTTCTCGATGGTGCCCCAGGCACGCTCGTACTGAGCGCGCTTCTTCGAGAGGATCAGGCGGCCTTCCTTGTCCTCCTTCTGGAGAACCAGGGCCTCGATCTCGTCGCCGACCTTGACGACCTCGTTCGGGTCGACGTCGTGCTTGATCGAGAGCTCGCGGCTCGGGATGACACCTTCGGTCTTGTAACCGATGTCGAGGAGAACCTCGTCCCGGTCAACCTTGACGATGACACCGTCAACGATGTCGCCGTCGTTGAAGTACTTGATCGTCTCGTCGATCGCCGCGAGGAACGCGTCCGCGTCGCCGATGTCGTTGACCGCAACCTGCGGAGTGGTGGCGGTGGTCTCGGTGCTGCTCGTCATGTGGGAAAGGGCTCCGGTACGGACAGTGAGTCGTAGGTACTGCTACGCCGAGAGCCCGTATCGCCTCTGCAGAAGCCGGACAGCCGAGGAAGCACCCGACCCGGCGAGCCGGAGGCGCCTCGTGAACCGAGGGGACATGCAACAGACGCAAGCGCGGCCTGCTAGGTCTGAGGCGCGCAGGCTCGCAGCGCAACTTGTAGCATACGGGCGTGGCCGGGCAGGGTCAATGCGCGAAGGCGCACACGGGGGACGCAAGGGCCCATATCCGGCACAATTCCTGTTCCCCGAGGCCACATCGGTTCCGGCCGCGTTGCGTGAGTACGGTTCCGTACTCAGGGGTACCCCAGGTACGTACCGCGTGCGGTGGGGTGAAGGCAAACTACAACGACGGACACGATGAGCCAAGAGATCTGCACCACCGAACCGGAAGCGACCCGCCGCAGCGCCGGCGAAGCGGAGAGCAGCCGGGCAAGTCGCGGCTGGTGGGACCGGAACGCCGACGAGTACCAGAGCGACCACGGCGCCTTTCTCGGCGACGACCGTTTCGTCTGGGGCCCGGAGGGCCTCGACGAGGCCGAGGCCGGCCTGCTCGGCCCTGCGGAGTCGCTGAGCGGCCTGGACATCCTGGAGATCGGGGCGGGCGCGGCGCAGTGCTCGCGCTGGCTGGCCGCCCGGGGTGCCCGTGCCGTCGCCCTCGACCTCTCCCACCGCCAGCTCCAGCACGCGCTGCGGATCGGCGACGAGGTGCCCCTGGTGGAGGCGGACGCCGGGCAGCTGCCGTTCCGGGACGGCTCCTTCGACCTGGCCTGCTCCGCCTACGGCGCGGTGCCGTTCGTCGCCGACCCCGTACAGGTCTTCCGCGAGGTGCACCGGGTGCTGCGCCCGGGCGGCCGCTGGGTCTTCTCGGTGACGCATCCGATCCGCTGGGCGTTCCCGGACGAGCCCGGGCCCGAGGGCCTGTCCGTCGCGGCCTCCTACTTCGACCGCACCCCGTACGTCGAGCAGGACGAGCAGGGCAACGCCGTGTACGTCGAGCACCACCGGACCGTGGGCGACCGGGTGCGGGACGTGGTGGCCGGCGGGTTCCGTCTGGTCGACCTGGTCGAGCCGGAGTGGCCCGCCTGGAACCACCAGGAGTGGGGCGGCTGGTCCCCGTTGCGCGGAAACCTGATCCCGGGCACGGCGATCTTCGTCTGCGTACGGGACTGAAGCTCCGGCCGGCACGGCTGAGCCCTGGCCGTGCGCGACCGGCCGCTCCCGCCGTACGGGCCCGGGCACCCGTCGTACGACACTGGGGGCGTGATCCGTACCGACGCACTCGACCGGCTGCCCGTCCGTACCGCCGTGCCCGCGCTCCGGCAGGCGCTCGACGACCGGGGTGTCGCGGTGCTCTGCGCACCGCCCGGCACCGGCAAGACGACGCTGGTCCCGCTGGTCCTCGCCGGCCTGGTCGGCGACGGCCCCGCGCGACGCGTGGTGGTCGCCGAACCGCGCCGGATCGCGGCCCGCGCGGCGGCGCGGCGCATGGCGTGGCTCCTCGGGGAGCAGACCGGGGAGCGGGTGGGGTTCACGGTCCGCGGGGAGCGCGTGGTGGGGCGCGACACGGTGGTGGAGGTGGTGACCACCGGCGTGCTCCTGCAACGGCTCCAGCGCGACCAGGAGCTCGCCGGGGTCGATGCGGTGATCATCGACGAGTGTCATGAACGGCATCTGGACGCGGACACGGTCGCCGCCTTCCTCCTCGACGTACGGGAGGCGATCCGGCCCGATCTGCGGCTGGTCGCCGCGTCGGCGACGACGGACGCACAGGGGTGGGCGCGGCTGCTCGGCGATGCGCCGGTGGTCGAGGCGCAGGGCGTGTCGCACCCGGTGGAGGTGGTGTGGGCGCCGCCGGTGAGACCGGTCGGGCCGCCGCACGGGATGCGGGTCGACCCGGCGCTGCTGACGCATGTCGCCTCGGTGGTGCGCCGGGCGCTCGCCGAGCGGGACGGCGACGTGCTCTGCTTCCTGCCCGGGGTCGGGGAGATCGGCCGGGTGGCGGGACAGCTGGCGGGGGTGCCCGCGGAGGTGCTGCAGGTGCACGGGCGGGCACCGGCGGCGGTGCAGGACGCGGTGCTGGCGGGCTCGTCCGAGGGGCGCCGGGTGGTACTGGCGACCTCCGTCGCGGAGTCGTCGCTGACGGTGCCGGGGGTGCGGATCGTCGTCGACTCGGGCCTGGCCAGGGAGCCGCGTACCGATCATGCCCGGGGACTGAGCGCGCTGACGACCGTGCGGGCCTCGCAGGCCACCGGGAAGCAGCGGGCGGGCCGGGCGGGGCGTGAGGCGCCGGGTGCGGTGTACCGGTGCTGGGAACAGGTGGAGGACGGGCGGCTCGCCCGGTTCCCGTCACCGGAGATCAAGGTGGCCGATCTGGCGGCGTTCGCCCTGCAGACGGCCTGCTGGGGCGATCCGGACGCGTCGGGGCTGGCGCTGCTCGACCCGCCGCCCGCCGGTGCGATGGGGGCAGCCCGCGAGGTCCTGACGGCCGTCGGCGCGGTGGACACGGCCGGCCGGGTGACCGACCGGGGCGTACGGATGTCACGGCTCGGCCTGCATCCCCGGCTCGCCCGCGCGCTGCTGGACGGCGCGGCCGAGGTGGGCGGGCGCCGGGCGGCAGAGGTGGTGGCGCTGCTGAGCGAGGAGCCGCCACGGGAGTACGGGGACGACCTGGCGGCGGCGCTGCGTACCGCCCGGCGGGGCGGCGACGGCTACGCGGCACGCTGGCGGCAGGAGGTACGGCGGCTGTCGTCGGCCCTGGAAGGCGCCCGCGGCGGTTCCGGCACGGGTTCCGGCACGGATGATGCCGCCGTCGGCCTGGTGGCCGCGCTGGCGTTCCCGGAGCGGGTGGCGCGGGCCCGGGGCGAAGGAACGTTCCTGATGGCGTCGGGGACGGGCGCGGAGCTGCGGGACGGATCGCGGCTGCGCAGCGCACCCTGGCTGGCCGTCGCGGTCGCCGACCGCCCGGCGCACGCGGCGTCCGCACGGGTGCGGCTCGCAGCCGTCATCGACGAGGACACGGCGCGGCAGGCCGCCGGGCATCTGCGGTTCGCGGGCGAGGAAGTCAGGTGGGACGGCCAGGACGTGGTGGCCCGCTCCGTGGAACGCCTGGGCGCTGTCGAACTGTCCGTGCGCGCGCTGAAGCAGCCGGACCCCGCGCTGGTGCGGGCAGCGCTCGTCGACGGGCTGCGGCGCGAGGGGCTGGGCCTGCTGCGCTGGACCCGGGAGACCGGGCAGCTGCGCGAGCGGCTCACCTTCCTGCACCGGGAGCTGGGGGCCCCGTGGCCCGATGTGTCGGACGTCGCGCTGCTGTCGCGTACCGAGGAATGGCTGGAGCCCGAGCTGTCACGGGCCCGCCGCCGCTCCGACCTGGCCGGCATCGACGCCGGGCAGGCGTTGCGGCGGCTCCTGCCGTGGGCGACGGGCGAGGCAGCCCGGCTGGACGAGCTGGCGCCCGAGCGGATCGAGGTGCCGAGCGGGTCCCGGATCCGGGTCGAGTACGGCGGGGTGCAGCCCGTGCTCGCAGTGAAGCTCCAGGAGCTGTTCGGTCTCACCGAGACACCGGAGGTGGCCGGGGTGCCGGTCCTCGTGCACCTGCTCTCCCCCGCCGGCCGCCCGGCGGCGGTCACCGCCGACCTGGCATCGTTCTGGCAGGACGGCTACCGGGCGGTGCGGGCGGAGCTGCGCGGCCGCTATCCGAAGCATCCATGGCCGGAGGACCCGACGACGGTCGCGGCGACCCGGTACACCTCGGCGCGGCTCAGACGGGGGTAGACGCCGGATCCGGGGCGGGCGCGGTCGCCGCCTCCGGCTCCCGGCCGCCCGGCCGCCGGGACCGGGCCTCCAGCCACAGCGCGAGCGCCAGCAGCCCGGCGGCAAGGATCAGGAAACCCCGGGGCAGGTACGAGGTGAGCAGCAGGATCAGCACACGCTGGGACGAGACCAGTGCGACGGTGGACTCGACGTAGTCCTCGCGCATCTTCACGTGTCCGGCGAACGCGGTGACCGTGTCCTCGGGCATCCCCATCGCCTTCGCGTTGCGCAGCTCCTCCTTGTGGATCTCCTCGCCGTTGACGGGCGCGCCGGTGACCGGGTCGACCCAGAACATCCGCTTGGTGGTGTACCAGCGGGTCATGCCCGTCTTGGCGACCTGCGCGGCGGTCACGCCCTCGATCGGCATCTTTTTCGGCATCGGAACCTTGGTCCACGGGATCGTCTGCTCGAAGTAGTAGACGTCCATGCCGCGGAACGTCCGGGTGCCCCGGTAGTGGATCGGCGAGCTGGTGCGGGTCTGGGCGTCGAAGTACTCGTAGTCACGTTTCTCGGTGAGGAACGGCCATTTGAACTCGATGCCCTCGCGCTCGACGGGGTCGCCGTCGACGCTCTCGCCGGTGGCGTGGACGGGGGCCTGGCTGTGCGCGTCGAAGATGTAGCGCTCGGGAATCTGCGAGACCATCGCGCCGTTCGGGCCGGCCACGTAGCTGAGGGTGTCCCAGACGACGACGTCGCGGCCGGCGCTGCGCTCGATCTTCTCGGACTCCTCCACATTTCCTTTGAGGGTCTGCACGATGGTGACCTTGGGGACCTCCTTGACCTTCATGCCGTCGTTGTAGTCGAGGAGCGTGGCGGGCTTCGCCTCCAGAACCATCTCCTGGTACTGGCCGGGCGGGATCTTCGCCAGCCGCGGGAAGGCGTACCAGCGCAGCAGTGGCGACAGCGCGGCGAAGAAGACGGCGAAGGCCAGGAGTACGAGTCCGGCTCGGCGGCGCATGGCACCCTCCCTCTACTTCTTGGGTCCGGGGACGGTGGTCAGCAGAGGTTTGGGCGAGGTCTCGCCGGGTGGTGCGCCGATCGCGGTGACCGTGAACACAAGGGCGAGGGCCGCGGCCAGCCCGATGGCGGCGGCGATGACGGCACGCATGCTCGGCCTCCTGGAGAGCGCAGATCTGACAGATCGTCAAGATTGCGGCACCGTAGCAATGGAGACGCGAGATGAGAACACGTAAGACCGACCGGCAATGGGGGGTGGGTGAAGGAGCGGGGCTGGGGTGCGCGCCCCGGCCCCGTGACGCCCCCTATTGCCGGTCGGACTGAAGCAGCCCCGGTGCCGGGTGGTGGCACAGGGGCTGCTTGAGAACGCGGTACGGCTCCGGGGTTGCCGTCAGGCGGCGGGCGCCTCGACGTCGAGCTCGATGACGACGGTGGCGCCGCCCTCGGTGGTCAGGCGGAGCCTGTACGTACCCGTGGTGTCGTCGGCGTAGATCTTCGGGAGCGTCAGCGTACCGTCGGCGCCGGTCTTCAGGTCCGTCAGGGTGCGGACCGGGTTGCCGCCCGCGTCCTTGAAGTACGGGCCCTTGTCGTTCTCCACCGGCGTGCCCCCGTCGGTGATCATCGTCGCGGTGACGGCGACACCGGACGCGACCGCACCCCGGTACGTCGCCTTGACCGCGACGGTGTCGGCGAACTCGGCTCCGGGGGCGGCGGTCAGTGCCTTGTCGTCGGTCCTGGCGATCGCGTCGGCCTGCCGGGCCGTCACGGTCGCGGTGTACGGGACGGCGGGCAGCGAACGTCCGGTGGCGATGGCCCGGACCGTGAACCGGCCCGTCTTCTCGCCCGCTTGCAGCACCGGAGCCGTCACCGTGCCGTCGGCACCGGTGGCCAGGGTGACCGCGGTCTTCCCGCCCTCGAAGCGGGCGTCGGTGTCACCGGCGATGGTGAAGGTGACGGACACCTTGGCGAGCGGACCGCCCAGACTGTTCTTCGCCCGCACCTTGATCCGTTCGGCGAACGCGTCGCCCGCGGTGGCGGTCAGCTTGCCGGTTCCCGCGTTCTCCACGGCGCCGAGGGTCTGCGACGGTGTCGGCTCGGGACTCGGCACAGGGCTCTTCGAACCGCCGCCCGGCTTCGTGGGCTTCGAGTCCGGCTTTCGGCTCGGGGGCGGGGTCGGCGACGGCGATGGCGAAGGCGTCCGCGACGTGCCGGGGTTCGGGCTCGGGTCCGTGCCGCCGCCGAGGGGCGGCGGGACGACGCCGGTGCCGTCGGGCACCTCGTGCGTGCCGCGCCTGTAGTAGTCGAACCAGGAACGGACCGTACGGAGGTATTCGTTCGAGTGGTTGTAGCTGAGGACCGCCCGGTCGAGATCAGCCGCCACCGCCAGGTCGCGCGACCCGGCGCAGAGATAGTGCCCGGCGGCGAGCGCCGCGTCGTAGATGTTGTTGGGGTCCTTGCGGCCGTCGCCGTTGCCGTCCTGGCCCCACGTCGCCCACGTCGACGGGATGAACTGCATCGGGCCGACCGCACGGTCGTGCGTCGAATCCCCGTCGTACACCCCGTTGTCGGTGTCCTTGATCATGGCGAAGCCCTGACCGTTGAGGACCGGGCCGAGAATCGGGGAGAACGTGGTGCCGTTCGCGTCGACCCGGCCGCCGCGGGCCTGTCCGGACTCGACCTTCCCGATCGCGGCGAGGAGCTGCCACGGCAGCCGGCAGGCCGCGTCGCTGTCCGCGAGAGACCGCTCGGCCTTCTTGTACGCAGCCAGAACCGAAGCCGGTATGCCTGATTGCGCACTGCCGGTTATCGGCAGATTCGTCGACGTACCGGGCTTGTTCGGGCTGACCAGCGGAGGCAGGTCCGTGTAGTACGGCGAGTTGCCGCTGGCCGCGGGATCGTCGGGCGGTGTGGAACCGACGGACGGCTGGTCACCACCGCTGTCGGCGCCGGACGATGCGAGTACCGCACCGGGGCCTTGCGAGGCGGCGAGCGCCGCCACAGCAACTGCGGCCACCGCAGTGGTGGTCGCCCCTCGGCGCAGTCGGCGGCCGAATTGCGCTGCCATATGTCTGGTCCCTCCCCGTCGACGACTGCCCGCGCTCCCCAGCGCAAGGACTCAGGCGACCCTACGGCAACTTGTGCCGCTCGAACACAGTGACCTGACTGCTTCTTACCGGTATTTCACGTTGCATACCGCAAGTTGTACGACGGGCGTCGCCTGTGCATCGCAAGAACACCGGGTCGCCACCGGCGTGCTCACACATACTTGCCGCCATGCCGTTCACCCTGAGCCATGCCGCCGCCGTCCTCCCGGTGATCCGCCGGAACGGCACCGGGCGCGGACCCCTCGTCGCCTCGGCGCTCGTCGCCGGTTCGTTCGCCCCCGACATGACGTACTACGCGGACACGGCAATCCCGGGCGCGATGGAGTTCGGAGCGGTCACCCACGCGGTATGGGGTGTGTTCACGGTGGATGTCCTGATCACCGCGGCCGTGGTGGCCCTGTGGCTGCTGCTGCGCGAACCACTGGTGACACTGATCCCGCAGTCCGGGCAGGGGCGCGTGTACACCTTCGTACGGGGAGAGCGGCGCGGCCCGTGGGGGGTGCGCGACGGTGCGTGGTTCGTGCTGTCGGCGGTCCTCGGGGCGGGCAGCCATGTGGTGTGGGACGCGTTCACCCATCACGACCGGTGGGGCACCCGGCTGGTGCCGGTGCTGGGCGAGAGCATCGGCGGCCTTCCGGTGTTCCAGTACGTGCAGTACGGCAGTTCGGCCGTGGCGCTGACCGTCCTCACCTGGTTCACCGCGTCGGGGCTGCGGCGGACCGGGGCCCGCCCCGCCCCGCCGTCCCTACCCGCCCTCGGCCACCGGGACCTGTGGTACGCGGGCACCCTGCTGAGCCTCTGCGTGCTGCTCGGCATCGTCCATCGGTGCGCCCGCTGGTACACGTACTTCGGGCACATCGACACACCACTGGACATCATCCCCACCGCCTGCTTCGGCGCCGGAGCCGGCCTCGCCGTCGGACTGGTGCTGTACGGGGTGTGGATCCGCCTCCGCGAACGGAGACGAAACCGGCCGGCCACCGGGGCCGCGGACCCCGGCCGCCGGACGGACTTCGCATCGAGCCCGCCCGGCGACTGAGCACCGTACGACCGCCGGGACCGCCCCGCTCACGTCAGTGCGCGGCGGACTCCCAGTCCGCACCCACACCGACCGACACATCCAGCGGGGCACGCAGCTGCACCGCCGTCGACATCTCGTGGCGCAGGATCTCCTCCACCTGCTTCCGCTCACCCTTGGCGATCTCCAGCACGATTTCGTCGTGGACCTGGAGCAGCATCCGGGACTTCAACTGCGCCTCGGTGAGCGCCCGGTCGACCTGGAGCATGGCGACCTTGACGATGTCTGCCGCCGTCCCCTGGATCGGTGCGTTCAGCGCCATCCGCTCAGCCGTCTCACGGCGCTGCCGATTGTCGCTGTTCAGGTCCGGGAGGTAGCGGCGACGGCCGAAGACCGTCTCCGTGTAGCCGGTGGCCCGGGCCTCCTCAACCACCCGGTGCAGATAGTCACGGACCCCGCCGAACCGCTCAAAGTACGTGTCCATCAGACCGCGCGCCTCACCCGCCTCGATGTTCAGCTGCTGCGACAGACCGAACGCGGAGAGCCCGTACGCGAGCCCGTAACTCATCGCCTTGATCTTGCGGCGCATCTCCGCGTCGACAGCGGACTTCTCGACACCGAAAACCTGCGAGGCCACCGTCGTGTGCAGGTCCTCACCGGACGTGAACGCCTCGATCAGGCCCGCGTCCTCCGACAGGTGGGCCATCACCCGCAGTTCGATCTGGCTGTAGTCCGCCGTCATCAGCGTCTCGAACCCGTCACCGACGACGAAACCGCGCCGGATCGCCCGGCCCTCGTCCGTGCGGACCGGAATGTTCTGCAGATTGGGGTCGGTCGACGAGAGCCGGCCGGTCGCCGCGACCGTCTGGTTGAACGTCGTGTGAATGCGGCCGTCCGCCGCGATCGTCTTGACCAGGCCCTCGACCGTCACACGCAGCTTCGCCTGCTCGCGATGGCGCAGCATGATGATCGGCAGCTCGTGCTCCGTCTGCACCGCCAGCCACGCCAGCGCGTCCGCGTCCGTCGTGTAACCCGTCTTCGTCTTCTTCGTCTTCGGCAGCCCCAGCTCACCGAAGAGAACCTCCTGAAGCTGCTTGGGGGACCCGAGGTTGAACTCACGGCCCACCGCGGCGTGCGCCTCCTTCACCGCCTGCTGCACCGCGCCGGCGAACTGCTGCTCCATGCCTTCCAGGTGCTCCCGGTCCGCTGCGATGCCGTGCCGCTCCAGGCGGGCCAGCAGCGCGGACGTCGGCAGCTCCATGTCGTGCAGCAGCTCGGCGGCGCCGACCTCCTGCAGCCGCACGGTGAACGCCTCGCCCAGATCAAGGACCGCACGGGCCTGCGCCATCAGCGCCTCGGCTTCCGCCTGGTCGTCCGCACCGAACGCCAGCTGCCCGTCGGACGCCGCCGCGGGGGCCAGTTCCCGGCCCAGATACTCCACCGACAAGGCGTCCAGCGCGAAGGACCGCCGGCCGGGCTTGACCAGATACGCAGCCAGCGCCGTGTCCATCGTGACGCCGTCGACCTGCCAGCCGTGCTCCGGGAAGACCCGCATCGCACTCTTCGCGTTGTGCATGACCTTCGGCCGCCCGGCATCCGCGATCCAGGCGGCGAACGCCCGCTCGTCCGCCTCGTCGAGCCGCGCCGGGTCGAACCACGCCGCCGCCCCGCCGCCGGCGGCCAGTGCGACCTCCGTCACACTGCCGGTGCCCAGCGCCCAGGTGTCGACCGTGGCGACACCGAGCGGCTGCCCGCCGTGCTCGGCCAGCCACGGCGCGAGCTCACCGGCACCCAGCACCGCACCGTCCAGCTCGACACCCGCGGCCGGCGCCGGGGCCTCGACCTCCGCAGCCCCCGGGTCCACGGCGAGCAGGCGCTCGCGCAGGCTCGGGTTACGGATCTCCAGCACATCGAGCACACCCGTGACCGCCGAGCGGTCGTACGGCGCACGTTCCAGATCCTGCGGAGCCTTCGACAACTCCACATCCCGGACCATCTCGGTCAGCCGCCGGTTCAGCTTCACGGACTCCAGATGGTCCCGGAAATTCTGCCCGGCCTTCCCCTTGACCTCGTCGGCGCGCGCGACCAGCTCGTCGAACGAACCGAACTGATTGATCCACTTCGCGGCCGTCTTCTCACCGACCCCCGGAATACCCGGCAGATTGTCCGACGGGTCCCCGCGCAGCGCCGCGAAGTCCGGGTACTGCTGCGGCGACAGCCCGTACTTCTCCTCGACCTTCGCCGGGGTGAACCGCGTCAGCTCCGACACGCCCTTCGTCGGGTACAGCACCGTGACGTTGTCCGTGATCAGCTGGAACGAATCCCGGTCACCGGTGACGATCAGCACCTCGAACCCGGCCGCCTCCGCCTGCGTCGCCAGCGTGGCGATCACATCGTCCGCCTCGAAACCGTCGACCGCGAAACGATCGGCATGCATCGCGTCCAGCAGCTCGCCAATCAGCTCGACCTGCCCCCTGAACTCGTCCGGCGTCTTCGAACGGGTCGCCTTGTACTCCGGGAACTCCTGCGACCGCCACGTCTTGCGCGAGACGTCGAAAGCCACCGCGAAATGCGTGGGCGCCTCGTCACGCAGCGTGTTCGCCAGCATCGACGCGAAGCCGTACACCGCGTTCGTCGGCTGCCCCGCCCCTGTCGTGAAATTCTCCGCAGGCAGCGCAAAGAACGCCCGGTACGCCAGGGAGTGCCCGTCCATCAGGAGCAGGCGCGGTCGGTTGTCTGCCGTCTTCTTCGATGCCGTCTCAGCCACGCCCCCGATCCTGCCACGGACCACCGACAATCCGGACCGCACACCACTCGCCCGGCACCCGTCCCACGCCGCGTGACACCATCGCCGGAGACAGAAGAACCCGGAAACACACGAAGCGACACCGCGCAGGTTCGCAGCTGGCTCAAAGGGGAGCAGACATGGCCACCAAGCCGCCCACCGGTGACCCGGTCCAGGACGCACCGCACGTCGAGCCGGCCCAGCACGCCGCCGCCGGACTGCCCGCCGTCGCCCACAGCCTGCGCATCGCCCACCAGCAGATGGGCATCCGCCGCACCGCCCGGACCCTCCTCAAGGTCAACCAGAAGGACGGCTTCGACTGCCCCGGCTGCGCCTGGCCCGAGGGCGACAAACGGCACACCGCCGAATTCTGCGAGAACGGCGCCAAGGCCGTCGCCGAAGAAGCCACCCTGCGCCGCGTCACCCCCGAATTCTTCGCCGCCCACCCCGTGGCCGACCTGGCCACCCGCAGCGGCTACTGGCTCGGCCAGCAGGGCCGCATCACCCAGCCGATGTACCTGCCCGAAGGCGCCGACCGGTACGAGGCAGTGACCTGGGAACAGGCCTTCGAGATCATCGCCGGGGAACTGCGCGCCCTCGGCTCCCCCGACGAAGCGCTCTTCTACACCTCTGGCCGCACCAGCAACGAGGCCGCGTTCCTGTTCCAGCTGTTCGCCCGCGAATTCGGCACCAACAACCTGCCGGACTGCTCCAACATGTGCCACGAGTCCTCCGGCTCCGCCCTCACGGAGACCATCGGCATCGGCAAGGGCAGCGTCTCCCTCGAGGACCTCCACCAGGCCGACCTGATCATCGTCGCCGGACAGAACCCCGGCACCAACCACCCCCGGATGCTCTCCGCCCTGGAGAAGGCCAAATCCGCAGGCGCCAGGATCATCTCGGTGAATCCGCTGCCCGAAGCCGGCCTGGAACGGTTCAAGAACCCGCAGACACCCCAGGGCATGATCAAGGGCACCGCCCTCAACGACCTCTTCCTGCAGATCCGCATCGGCGGCGACCAGGCCCTCTTCCGGCTCCTCAACAAGATGATCCTGGAGACCGAAGGCGCCGTCGACGACACCTTCGTACGCGAACACACCCACGGGTACGAGGAATTCGCCGCCGCCGCCCGCGCCGCCGACTGGGACGAGACCCTCACCGCCACCGGACTCGACCGCGCCACCATCGAGCAGGCCCTCACCATGATCCTCGCCTCGAAGCGCACCATCGTCTGCTGGGCCATGGGCCTCACCCAGCACAAACACTCCGTCCCCACCATCCGCGAAGTCGTCAACTTCCTCCTGCTCCGCGGCAACATCGGACGGCCCGGCGCCGGAGTCTGTCCCGTCCGCGGCCACTCCAACGTCCAGGGCGACCGCACCATGGGGATCTTCGAACGCCCCGCCCCCGCATTCCTCGACGCCCTCGACAAGGAATTCGGCATCACCTCACCACGCCACCACGGCTACGACGTCGTCCGCTCCATCCAGGCCCTCCGCGACGGCGACGCCAAGGTCTTCTTCGCCATGGGCGGCAACTTCGTCGCGGCCACCCCCGACACCGACGTCACCGAGGCCGCCATGCGCCGCGCCCGCCTCACCGTCCACGTGTCGACCAAGCTCAACCGCTCGCACGCCGTCACCGGCACCCGCGCCCTGATCCTGCCCACCCTCGGCCGCACCGACAAGGACATCCAGGCGAGCGGCAAGCAGTTCGTCACCGTCGAGGACTCCATGAGCATGGTCCACGCCTCCCGCGGCAACCTCACCCCCGCAAGCCCCCACCTGCTCTCCGAACCCGCCATCGTCGCCCGCCTCGCCCGCGCCGTCCTCGGCCCCGGATCCACCACCCCCTGGGAAGAGTTCGAGAAGGACTACGCAACGATCCGCGACCGCATCTCCCGCGTCGTCCCCGGCTTCGAGAACTTCAACACCCGCATCGCCCGCCCCGGCGGATTCACCCTCCCGCACGCCCCGCGCGACTCCCGCCGATTCCCCACCGCCACCGGCAAGGCCAACTTCACCGCGGCGCCCGTCGAATACCCGGAACTCCCCGAAGGCAGACTGCTGTTGCAGACCCTGCGCTCCCACGACCAGTACAACACCACGATCTACGGCCTCGACGACCGCTACCGCGGCATCAAGGGCGGCCGCCGCATCGTCATGGTCAACCCGGACGACGCCCGCACCCTCGGCCTCACCGACGGCGCCTTCACCGACCTAGTCAGCGAATGGAAGGACGGCGTCGAACGCCGCGCCCCCGGCTTCCGCATCGTCCACTACCCCACCGCCCGGGGCTGCGCCGCCGCCTACTACCCCGAGACCAATGTGCTGGTCCCGCTCGACTCCACCGCCGACACCAGCAACACCCCCGCGAGCAAGTCCGTCGTCGTCCGCTTCGAGAACATCAAGGAGTAGAACGTCCGAGGTCAGGACGCCCGCAGTCAGGACGTCCGGGAGCAGAGCATCCGGAGACGATCCGCACACCCAGCCCACCAGGGCGTGTTTCGAAAGTCCCGCCTGCCAGGCGGCGGCCGGGCCGCCCTGCAGGCGGACGACGCTCCTTCCGGAACACGCCCTAAGCGTTCGCTCAGCCGTCTGATAAGAACGACGCACACGACAAGAGAACGACGAACCACCGCAGACGATCGGAGCCGGACCCCATGGGCGAGCAAACCGCACCCAAGTTCCCCCAGGAGATCATCGACGAGTACGCCGCCCTCGGCGTCGACCTGCCCGCACTCTTCTCCGCCGGACACCTCGGCGAACGCATGGGCATCCAGATCGTCGAAGCCTCCGCGGACCGCGTCGTCGGCACCATGCCCGTCGAAGGCAACACCCAGCCCTACGGACTCCTGCACGGCGGCGCCTCCGCCGTCCTCGCCGAAACCCTCGGCTCCATCGGCACCATGCTCCACGGCGGCGCCACCAAGATCGCCGTCGGCGTCGACCTGAACTGCACCCATCACCGAGGGGTACGGAGCGGACTCGTCACCGGCACCGCCACCCCCGTACACCGCGGCCGCTCCACCGCCACCTACGAGATCACCATCACCGACGAACAGGACAAGAGGGTCTGCACCGCCCGCCTCACCTGCCTGCTCCGCGACGCCCCCAAGACTGCAGCCGCCTGACCCGCCGGCACCAGAACACACCCCCTGCCCGGCCGGATGAAAAATCCGGCCGGGCAGAGTCATATCCACGCACAACAAGCCGCCCGCACAAGACCGTTGAACAATTTCCACACCCAACACCCTTGACCCCGAAACCCATTGTGTGGCCCACTCGGCAGCCACACACAGCTCACCGACACCACAGGGCGTGGACCACACACCACCCGGCATAACACTGTGTAACAAGCACCCGATCCCGGAGCGCCGCCGGGCAGCACAAAGAACCCGGCCCCGCAGACACCGGGCACTCCGTCGCGCCCTCACACCCCCAATGACGCGACAGCACCAAGATCGCCTCAAGCCCCTTAGCAGAGCTGCGCGTTCTCAGAATGCGGTCACTTTGCCGTCCAGTAAAAAGCCGTACATGTCCGCACAGCCACCTCAAGCCTTCCTCAACGGCATAACAAGACAGTCACATCCTCCGCCGACCCATCCCCGACTCCGCCACCTGCGCCTAGAGTCACGGCCAGTCACCGCGCCGCCGGGCGCGTCTGCAGCACGGCCCTGTACCAACCCAGTACGGCCCGGCGAACGACACGGCACCTCAAGCAGAGGAGGCCGCGCCAGGGAAAGGACCTTTCGTGCGACACCGTTCTTTGCTCATCCTCACCACAGTGCTCACCACCGGAGCCCTGACGCTCACCGCCTGCGGGTCGCGCGACGACAGCAAGAAGAGCAGCAGCGGCGACACCCAGACCGTCGTCATCGGCGTCGACGCGCCCATCACGGGCGACCTGTCCGCCCTCGGCCTCGGCATCAAGAACTCCGCGGACCTCGCCGCCAAGACGGCGAACAAGGAAAAGACCGTCCCCGGCATCAAGTTCGAGGTCAAGCCGCTCGACGACCAGGCACAGCCCTCCGTCGGCCAGCAGAACGCCCAGAAGTTCATCGACGACGACACCGTCGTCGGCGTCGTCGGCCCGCTGAACTCCGGCGTCTCCCAGTCGATGCAGAAGCCGCTCAACGACGCCTCCCTCACCCAGATCTCCCCCGCCAACACGGGCACCGAGCTGACCCAGGGCGACAACTGGAAGACCGGCGACAAGAAGCGCCCCTACAAGACCTACTTCCGCACCGCCACCACGGACCAGATCCAGGGCGCCTTCGCAGCGAAGTACCTCTTCAACAACGCGAAGATCAAGCAGGTCTACCTCATCGACGACCAGAAGCCGTACGGCGCCGGTCTCGCCGCCTCCTTCAAGGCGACCTTCACCACCCTCGGCGGCAAGATCGTCGGCACCGACCACGTCAACCCCGACGACCGCGACTTCAACGCCGTCGTCACCAAGGTCAAGAAGTCCGGCGCCAAGGCCGTCTACTACGGCGGTGAGTACCCCGCCGGCGCGCCCCTGAGCCAGCAGCTCAAGGACAGCGTCCAGATCCCCCTCATGGGCGGCGACGGCATGTACAGCGCCGACTTCATCAAGCTCAACAAGAAGGCCCAGGGCGACATCGCCACCTCCGTCGGCAAGCCCGTCGAGGAGCTCGACTCCGCCAAGAAGTTCATCGCGGACTACAAGACGGCCGGATACAAGGACGCCTACGAGGCGTACGGCGGCGGCACCTACGACGCCACCTGGGCGATCATCGAGGCCGTCAAGCTCGCCGTCGCCGAGAACAATGGCAAGCTCCCCGACAACGCCCGCGTCAAGGTCCTCGACGCCATGGCCAAGGTCAAGTTCGACGGCGTCACCGGCCCCGTCTCCTTCGACGAGTTCGGCGACACCACCAACACCATGATGACCGCCTACCAGGTCGACGGCGGCAAGTGGACCTCCAAGCTCAGCGAGGCCTACAAGCCCTGACCCCCGCAGGCCCTCCCGGGCACGCACTGAACTGACACCCAGACCGCGCGGGAGCGCTACCAGCGCTCCCGCGCGGTGCCATATCCGAACCACTCCACGGAGGCCCTGCGGTGAACGAACTGCCGCAACAGCTGGCCAATGGACTCATCCTCGGCGCGATGTACGGTCTCATCGCGATCGGCTACACGATGGTCTACGGAATCATCCAGCTCATCAACTTCGCCCACGGCGAGATCTTCATGATCGGAGGCTTCGGAGCTCTCACCGTGTACCTCTGGATGCCGGCCGGCGTCTCCCTCCTCGCAATCATCCCACTCATGATCATCGGCGGCGTCATATGCTCCGTCGCCGTCGGAACAGCCGCCGAACGCTTCGCCTACCGGCCCCTGCGTAACGCCCCCCGACTGGCCCCACTGATCACCGCCATCGGACTCTCCCTCGCACTCCAGCAGGCCATCTGGAAGTGGTACCCCGACGCCAAGAAGGACCGCTCCTTCCCCCAGTTCAAGGGCGAAGCGATCGACATCTTCGGCGCCCACATCCAGCGCGGTGACCTCTTCGTCCTCATCACCGCCCCCATCTGCATGATCGCCCTCGGCCTCTTCGTCTCCAAGACCCGCACCGGCCGCGGCATGCAAGCCACCAGCCAGGACCCCGACACCGCAAAGCTCATGGGCATCAACACCGACCGCATCATCGTCATGGCCTTCGCCATCGGTGCCGCGTTCGCCGCCATCGCCGCCGTCGCCTACGGGCTCAAGCAGGGCGTGATCGGCTTCAGAATGGGCTTTCTCATGGGCCTCAAGGCCTTCACCGCAGCCGTGCTCGGCGGCATCGGCAACATCTACGGCGCCATGCTCGGCGGCATCGTCCTCGGCGTCGCCGAATCCCTCGCCATCGGCTACATGAGCGACGTCCCCGGCATGGAACTCTTCGGCGGCGGCGCCTGGAAGGACGTATGGGCCTTCGTCCTCCTCATCGTCGTCCTGCTGATCCGGCCCCAGGGCCTGCTCGGCGAACGCGTCGCGGATCGGGCGTGATACGGATGACCACCAACCACACCACCGCACCCGGGGCCGCCCCCTTCCTCGCGATCCCCGCAAACGCCGCCCGCATCGGCACCCTAGCGGGCGCTGCCGTCGCACTCGCCGGCACCTTCCTCGCCTGGACCTGGACCAGCGAATTCCCCGGCGACCTCACCGTCACCGGCTACCCCGGCGGCCTCCAGGTCCTCACCCTCATCAGCGCCGCACTCACCTTGCTCTTCGCACTGTCCGGGTACGGCATCCGAGGCCTCGGCTTGCTCACCCCCGGCGGCACCAACAGCCCCGTCCGCCTCCTGGCGCTCGGCACCCTCGGCACCACCGGCTACACCATCGGCGCCATCGCGTACGACCTCGGCGGCGTCGTCAACCTGGAGCCCGGCGCCTGGGTCAGCGGCATCGGCGCACTCATCGCCGCCGTCGCCGCACTCGGACTCCCCGGCGACCAGCTGCACACCACCACCGCAACCACCGCCTGGGAACGCTTCCGCGACAGCCTCCGCGCACCGTCGGCCCCCCGGGCCAAGGCCCTCCCCGACTGGGCCGAAATCCTCATCATCGTCGTATCGTTCGGCATCGGCCTCTACATCTTCGCCTACGGCATTGACACCGACTACACCGAACTCTTCATCGGCTTCCTCATCACCGTCGGCTTCGCCTTCACCGCCCTCCACCGGGCCGGACTCGTCTCCCGCCTCACCGCGCTGACCGCGAAACACCGCAACATCACCCTCGCCGCCGCCCTCGTCGCAGCCGTCTGCTTCCCCTTCACCCAGCAGAAGGAGGAATACGCGCTCATCGGCGCCAACATCCTCATCTTCGGCACCGTGGCACTCGGCCTCAACGTCGTCGTCGGCCTCGCCGGCCTCCTCGACCTCGGATACGTCGCCTTCCTCGGCGTCGGCGCCTACGCCGCCGCCCTGGTCTCCGGCTCCACCATGTCGGCCATCGGCGTCGAATTCCCCTTCTGGGCCGCCGTCCTGACCGGCGCCGGCGCCTCGCTCGTCTTCGGCGTCCTCATCGGCGCCCCGACCCTGCGACTACGCGGCGACTACCTCGCCATCGTCACCCTCGGCTTCGGTGAGATCTTCCGCCTGACCGTGAACAACCTCAACGGCAACAGCGGACCCGACCTCACCAACGGCTCCCAGGGCATCCCGAGCATCCCCGACCTCAACTTCTTCGGATTCGACTTCGGGCTCAAGCACGACATCCTCGGCTTCAACCTCGGCAGGTCCGCCAACTACTACCTGCTGATGCTCGTCTTCACCGCCGTCGTCGTCCTCGTCTTCCGCCGCTCCGGAGAATCCCGCATCGGCCGCGCCTGGGTCGCCATCCGCGAGGACGAGACCGCAGCCACCGCCATGGGCATCAACGCCTTCCGGCTCAAGCTGCTGGCCTTCGCCCTCGGCGCCACCCTCGCCGGCCTCGCCGGCACCGTCCAGGCACACGTCAACTACACCGTGACACCCGAGCAGTACCAGTTCGCCGGCTCCGTACCACCCAACTCCGCCTTCCTCCTCGCCGCCGTCATCCTCGGCGGCATGGGAACCCTCAGCGGACCCCTCGTCGGCGCCGCACTGCTCTACCTCATCCCGGCCAAGCTGCAGTTCATGCAGGACTACCAGCTCTTCCTCTTCGGCGTCGCACTCATCCTCCTGATGCGCCTGCGTCCCGAAGGCCTCGTCGCCGACCGCAGGAAGCAGCTCGAATTCCACGAGAACGACCCGATCGACGTACCAGAACCACGGCAGACCGAAGAGACCGGCGTCGGCATCGCCAAGGCGGGGGCGTGACCACCATGACCACCACCACGAAAACCGCCACGACCGTCCTCGACGCGAACGGCGTCACCATGCGCTTCGGCGGCCTCACCGCCGTACGCAACGTCGACCTCACCGTCAACGCGGGCGAAATCGTCGGCCTCATCGGCCCCAACGGCGCAGGCAAGACCACCTTCTTCAACTGCCTCACCGGTCTGTACGTCCCCACCGAGGGCAAGGTCAGCTACAAGGGCACCGTCCTGCCGCCCAAGCCCCACCTCGTCACCCAGGCAGGCATCGCCCGCACCTTCCAGAACATCCGGCTCTTCGCCAACATGACCGTCCTGGAGAACGTCCTCGTCGGTCGCCACACCCGCACCAAAGAAGGCCTCTGGTCCGCCCTCCTGCGCCTCCCCGGCTTCACCAAAGCCGAGAACGCCAGCCGCGAACGCGCCATGGAGCTCCTGGAATTCATCGGCCTCCAGGACAAGGCCGACCACCTCGCGCGCAACCTCCCCTACGGAGACCAGCGCAAGCTGGAAATCGCCCGCGCCCTCGCCAGCGACCCCGGACTCCTCCTCCTCGACGAGCCCACCGCCGGCATGAACCCGCAGGAAACCCGCGTCACCGAAGAACTCATCTTCGCCATCCGCGACCAAGGCATCGCCGTCCTCGTCATCGAGCACGACATGCGGTTCATCTTCAACCTCTGCGACCGCGTCGCCGTCCTCGTCCAGGGCGAGAAGCTCGTCGAAGGCACCTCCGACGTCGTCCAGAGCGACGAACGCGTCGTCGCCGCCTACCTCGGCACCCCCTTCGAAGGCGCCCCCGGCGCCGAAGAAGTCGCCGAAGTCGAAGCAGCGGAAGCCGAAGCACACGCCGAAGCCGCCACCGACGACGACACCAGTACCACCCGCACCGAAGAGGAGGACACCCCATGACCGCACTGCTCCAGGTCGAAGACCTCCGCGTCGCCTACGGCAAGATCGAAGCCGTCAAAGGCATCTCCTTCACCGTCGAAGCCGGCCAGGTCGTCACCCTCATCGGCACCAACGGCGCAGGCAAGACCACCACCCTGCGCACTCTCTCCGGGCTCCTCAAGCCCGTCGGCGGCAGCATCCTCTTCGACGGCAAACCGCTCACCAACATCCCCGCCCACAAGATCGTCTCACTGGGCCTCGCCCACTCCCCCGAGGGACGCCACATCTTCCCCCGGCTGACGATCACCGAGAACCTCCAGCTCGGCGCCTACCTCCGCAACGACAAGGCAGGCATCGAAAAGGACATCCAGCGCGCCTACGACCTCTTCCCCATCCTCGGAGAACGAAGGAAGCAGGCCGCCGGAACCCTCTCGGGCGGCGAACAGCAAATGCTCGCCATGGGCCGCGCCCTGATGTGCCAGCCCAAGCTCCTGATGCTCGACGAACCCTCCATGGGCCTCTCCCCGATCATGATGCAGAAGATCATGGAGACCATCGTCGAACTCAAGGCACAGGGCACCACCATCCTGCTCGTCGAGCAGAACGCCCAGGCCGCGCTCTCCCTCGCCGACCACGGCCACGTCATGGAGGTCGGCAAGATCGCCCTCTCCGGCACCGGCGCGGACCTCCTCCACGACGAGTCCGTCCGCAAGGCCTACCTCGGCGAGGACTGACCGACACCACCCCATACGGATGAGGCCCGCACCCCCGATCGATCCGGGGTGCGGGCCTCATCCATACGTACCTACGCGGCTACTCGCCGTCCCTCGCCGCCCGCTTCTTCTCCTCGGCATCCTCGATCAACGCCTCGGCAAGCTGCTGCATCGACAGCCGACGATCCATCGACGTCTTCTGAATCCAACGGAACGCCGCCGGCTCCGACAGCCCGTAATCCGTCTGCAGAATGCTCTTCGCCCGGTCCACCAGCTTCCGCGTCTCCAACCGCTGCGCGAGGTCCGCGACCTCGGTCTCCAGAGCCTTCAGCTCCGCGAACCGGGACACGGCCATCTCGATGGCCGGCACCACGTCGCTCTTGCTGAACGGCTTCACGAGATACGCCATCGCCCCGGCGTCCCGGGCCCGCTCGACCAGGTCGCGCTGCGAGAACGCGGTGAGCATCAGAACGGGCGCGATGGACTCCTCCGCAATGCGCTCGGCGGCGGAGATGCCGTCGAGGATCGGCATCTTCACATCGAGGATGACGAGGTCGGGCCGGTGCTCACGGGCGAGTTCGACCGCCTTCTCGCCGTCACCGGCCTCGCCGACGACCGCGTAGCCCTCTTCCTCGAGCATCTCTTTGAGGTCGAGGCGGATGAGGGCCTCGTCCTCGGCGATGACGACGCGGGTCGTCAGCGGCGGGACGTGCGACTTGTCGTCGTCGGCGACGGGCTGGGGCGACTCGGGCGTGGTCACGGGGCTCCTCGGTCAGGGCAGGTGCAGCTCCCTTGAGCCTACCCACCTGCGGTATGGTGGTCGCGCAGCGGGTCGAAGAGCACCTTCGATTCTGTGAGCCCCGGTAGCCCAATTGGCAGCAGGCAATGGATTCAAAACCCATACAGTGTCGGTTCGAGTCCGACTCGGGGCACTTTTCCTTCGATTCCAAGGCCACTGAGGAAATTGCAGAACTTCACATGAACGTGTGAATGCTGACTCATTCCACCTGCGGGTCATCAAGATCCAGCCAGGCTCAGACTTGTGTACGACATTGATACGCGGAAGCGCGCTCTGGCACTCCTTGCACAGGGCTTCAGTCAGAACTCCGTAAGCAAGCAGACCGGGATCTCTCGTGCCGCCATCCGCTCGTGGCAGACACGAATAGAACCCCTCGGCCGGAGCCACGCTTCGCCCTGTCCGAGGTGCTGTGACCTGCCGCGAGATCCCGAAACCCCCGCCGCATACGCCTACTTACTGGGCCTCTACCTCGGAGATGGCTGCATCAGCTCCGCCAGACGGGGCGTGTACTTTCTCCGTATCGCCTGCGCCGATGCCTGGCCCGGCCTCATCGACGCCTGTGCCGAGGCCATGCAGATCGTGCGTCCCGGAAACAAGGTGTTCCGGGTTCAGCGTCAGGGCTGCCAGAACGTGACGTGCCACAGCAAGCACTGGCCCTGCCTCTTCCCCCAGCACGGTCCCGGCAGGAAACACGACCGCAAGATCGCACTCGAACCCTGGCAACAGAGGATCGTGGATGCCCACCCGTGGGAATTCATCCGCGGCCTCATCCACTCCGACGGATGCCGGATCATCAACTGGGCCACACGCCTCGTCGGTGGTGAACGGAAGCGCTACGAGTATCCCCGGTACTTTTTCACCAACAAGTCGGACGACATCCGCAAGCTGTTCAGCGACACACTCACCGCTGTCGGCGTCGAGTGGACGACTCTCGCACGAGGCTGCAGCCCGCTCAACATCTCCGTCGCCCGACGGGCGTCCGTCGCTCTCATGGACGCTCACGTCGGGCCGAAGTACTGACGACCGGGTTACTTGGGCCTGTCGTCCTCGCCGATGTGGTGGACTCGGACCAGGTTCGTCGAGCCCGGGACTCCCGGCGGTGAGCCGGCCGTGATGACCACGATGTCGCCCCTCTCGCAGCGGCCGATCCGGAGGAGTTCCTCGTCGACCTGGGCGACCATCGCGTCCGTGGAGTCGACGTGCGGGCCGAGGAAGGTCTCGACGCCCCACGTAAGGCTCAACTGGGAGCGGGTGGCCGGGTCCGGGGTGAAGGCCAGGAGTGGGATGGGTGAGCGGTAGCGGGAGAGCCGCTTGACCGTGTCGCCGCTCTGGGTGAAGGCGACAAGGAACTTCGCGCCGAGGAAGTCGCCCATCTCGGCGGCCGCCCGGGCGACCGCGCCGCCCTGGGTGCGGGGCTTGTTGCGGTCGGTGAGCGGGGGCAGGCCCTTGGCGAGGATGTCTTCCTCGGCTGCTTCGACGATGCGGGACATCGTGCGGACCGTTTCGATCGGGTATTTCCCGACGCTGGTCTCGCCGGAGAGCATCACGGCGTCGGTGCCGTCGATGACGGCGTTGGCGACGTCGGACGCTTCTGCTCGGGTGGGCCGGGAATTGTCGATCATCGAGTCGAGCATCTGGGTGGCGACGATGACCGGCTTGGCGTTGCGCTTGGCGAGTTTGATCGCGCGCTTCTGGACGATCGGCACCTGCTCCAGGGGCATTTCGACGCCGAGGTCGCCGCGGGCGACCATGATGCCGTCGAATGCGGCGACGATGTCGTCGATGTTCTCGACGGCCTGGGGCTTTTCCACCTTGGCGATGACCGGGAGGCGGCGGCCCTCCTCCTCCATGATGCGGTGGACGTCCTCGATGTCGCGGCCGCTGCGTACGAAAGAGAGGGCGATGATGTCGGCGCCGGTGCGCAGGGCCCAGCGGAGGTCTTCGATGTCTTTGTCGGAGAGTGCGGGGACGGAGACGGCGACGCCGGGGAGGTTGAGGCCTTTGTTGTCGGAGACCATGCCTCCTTCGATGACGGTGGTGTGTACGCGGGGGCCGTCGACGTCGGTGACTTCGAGGGTGACGCGGCCGTCGTCGACGAGGATGCGTTCGCCCGTGGTGACGTCGGTGTGGAGACCTTCGTAGGTGGTGCCGCAGGTGTCGCGGTCGCCTTCGATGGGTTCGACGGTGATGGTGAAGGTGTCGCCGCGTTCAAGGAGTACGGGGCCTTCGCGGAAGCGGCCGAGGCGGATCTTCGGGCCTTGAAGGTCGGCGAGGATGCCGACGCTGCGTCCGGTTTCGTCGGAGGCTTTGCGTACGTGGCGGTAGCGCTGTTCGTGTTCGACGTAGGAGCCGTGGCTGAGGTTGAGGCGGGCGACGTCCATTCCGGCTTCGACGAGTGCCTTGATCTGCTCGTATGTGTCGGTGGCTGGGCCCAGGGTGCAGACGATTTTTGCTCGGCGCATGGTTTGACCCTAGACCTTACCTGCGGGTAGCGATTTGGGTCTGCGTGTCGTCTCAACAACCTTTGAGTGAAGGGTTATTGACAAGTGTTGAATTGTGCAGCGGGGTGCTCTGATGAGCATTGTTTTCAGAGATTTTGGGGGTGCCATGGTGAAGCGGGCGTTCACCTGGGCGTAGACGGTCTGCCGTTGGGGTTCGAGGTCGAGGACGGTGGGCGTTTCGGGTTCCGCTCCGCCGTATGCGGCGCGGCCGCGGGGGCTGCCGGGTGCGCAGGGCATGGGTGGGAGGGGGCGGCGTTCTCGGCTCCGAGGTCGGCGATTTCGAGGAGGGCGGTGAGGTGGGTGCCGAGGACGTCGGCGTATTCGCGGGCGCGTTTGAGGGCTTCTTGTACGACTTGGCGGCGGGCCCTTGCGTGGGCGGGTGAGTCGGGGCGGAGGCTCCACCAGTTGTGAGAACGGTGGTGCGGCCTTGGCACGCGCTCCGACAAGATCGGACCCCGGTCTGCGGTGATCACTCCTCGGCCGGGCGGCGGGTCTTCGAAAGGCCCCGGGATCACTCAGCCCGTGATGAGACGGCTCACCTGACGGTGTCAGGCCCTCGAAAGCTGCTTGCATGCGGCCCTGGGGCCGGTGTTGCAGATGGAGAAGTGCATGTTCTTCACGAAGCGCAGCAATTCGTTCGGCTGGAGCTCCGACTCGCCGTTGTTCCGGCCTCAGACGTAAATGACCTGGGGCCGTGGACATTCGTGTAGTAGATCTTCAGAAACGGAGTCCCGGCCGCCACCATTCGGGTCGGCGACCCGCGCCGGGCAGCGCGAGTCGACGTGACCGGAGCTAGCGGCACGTTCTCGGCCCGAACCGGGCCGACGCGGGATCCCTGGGGACGGGTCTACGGTCGGCCGGTGCCCCCGCCGGCGTCAGGCCTTGCGTCCGACGCCGGCGAACATCGCCACCTCGTCGGGTTCGATGCCGTCCTCGGTCGGCTCGGGGCGCCACCGCGAACAGGACACCACTCCGGGCTGCAGCAGTTCCAGGCCGTTGAAGTAGCGGGCGACCTGGTCCGGAGTGCGCTGAGTCAGCTTCGGGGTGCCGTGCTCGTTCCAGAACGCCACCGCGGCGTCCACGTCGGGCATCGCGGGACTGGTGATGGTGTGGGACAGCACGAGATGGCTGCCGGAGGGCAGGGCGTCCATGAGGCGCCGGACGAGGCCGTAGGAGTCCTCTTCCTCACCGATGAAGATCACCACACCCAGCAGCATCAACGCGACGGGCTCGCTGAAGTCCAGCGTCTTCGCCGCGCGCTCCAGGATCGTGTCCACGTTCCGCAAGTCGGCGTCGAGATAGTCGGTCCTGCCCTCGGGCGTGCTGGTGAGCAGGGCGCGGGCGTGCACCAGTACGAGGGGGTCATTGTCCACATACACGATGCGGGATTCTGGAGCCAAGCGCTGGGCGACCTCGTGGGTGTTGTCCGCGCTGGGCAGACCGGTACCGATGTCGAGGAACTGCCGGATACCGACCTCGTCGGCCAGATAACGCACCGAACGGCCGAGGAACAGCCGGTCGGCGCGGGCGTAGTCGCCGATGCCGGGGTGAAGCTTGCGGATCTGGTCGCCGGCCTCACGGTCGACCTCGTAGTTGTCCTTGCCGCCCGTCCAATAGTTCCAGATCCGGGCGGTGTGCGGTCTGCTGGTGTCGATTCTGCTGCGGATCAGTTCGGCGGGCTCGTGGCGTGGGTCGTCGGCGGTCACTCGTTCCTCCTTCGAAGGCGGTCATGACGAGGTCGTGGGCCGGTCGCCCGGCAACCTGGGCGGGTGGTCCGCCACGCGTCAGTGTGATCCTGGTGAGGGTCAACCTACCTTTCTTTGACCGCCGTTGGCTCGCAGGATCGGCAGCCCGAGTGGGCGCCGGCCGGGCGGACGCGCTGCAGCGTCAGAGGATCAGGGCGTATACCGAGCCGGTCCAGGATCTGCGGCGGAGCGTCGGCGACCCACTCGTCGACCGCCAGCAGCGAGGTCGCGCCCGCCAGTACCGCGCACGCCGTCAGCGCAAGGACGATGACCAGCCCGTTCCTCTCCCCGCGCGCAGATCCGGAACCTCGGCCAGGCGGTCCAGCAGCCCGGTCCGCCACCTGACTTAGACCGACCGGCACATGGGGGGTGGGAGAAGGAGCGGGGCTGGGTGCGTGCAGCTGCAAGGCGGAGGAGGGAGGCAACGCGAAGGGGGTCCCCCCATGCCTTCAGGGCTATGGGGGAGTTGTCGACCGACGACAACGCCGCAGATGTGCGGCCCAGCCCCGCTCCGCCGCCTCCCATGTGCCGGTCGGTCTTAGGTGCGTGCGAGTTCGAGGACGTCGGTGTTGCGTCGGGTGAGGTCGTCGAGGGCTGTTCTGCGGTCTTTGTCCCGGGTGGTGATGGTGATGGCGATCTGGGCGGTTTCGGGGTCGACTTCGAGGCGGGCTTCGCCGCGGACGGCGACGCGGGGGTGGTCGGGGGTGCCGTAGGGGGCCGGTGTGTGGGTCATGGGTTCACTGTCGCATCGGGGGTGTGACCCGTGTGGTCATCAGATAGAAACCTGCAAGGGGTGTTGCGCGGCGCGGCCGGTGGGTCATTATCTACGCGCGTCGTGTACTGCATCTACGCGCGTTGTGTACTGCGAGATCTGATCTGTGGGAGACGAGATGCCGCTGAACCGTAGGACGTTCCTGGGCACATCGGCTGCGGCCGGGGCCGGTGTGGTGATGGCTGGGGGTGTGACTGTGCCTGCCGAGGCTCAGGGTCTTGGTCCTGGGCGTCCGCCGAAGCGGTATGCGTTCACGGTGATGGGCACGACCGATCTGCATGGGAATGTCTTCAACTGGGACTACTTCACGGACAAGGAGTTCGACGACAAGGCGCACAACGATGTGGGTCTGGCGAAGATCTCGACGCTGGTGGAGCAGGTCCGTGCGGAGAAGGGCCGTCACAACACCCTGATGATCGATGCGGGTGACACGATCCAGGGCACGCAGCTGTCGTATTACTACGCGAAGGTCGATCCGATCACGGCGAAGCGTGGTCCGGTGCATCCGATGGCGCAGGCGATGAACGCGATCGGGTATGACGCGGCGGCGCTGGGCAACCATGAGTTCAACTACGGCATTCCGGTGCTGCGGAAGTTCGAGGAGCAGTGTGATTTTCCGCTGCTGGGTGCGAACGCGCTGGACGCGAAGACGTTGACGCCGGCGTTCGCCCCTTATGTGATCAAGCGGATGCGTACGCCGTACGGTCCGGATGTGAAGGTGGCGATTCTGGGTCTGACGAACCCGGGGATCGCGATCTGGGACAAGGCGAATGTCAGCGGCAAGATGGTGTTCCCGGGGCTGGAGGAGCAGGCGGCGAAGTTCGTGCCGCGGCTTCGGTCGATGGGGGCGGATGTCGTGATCGTGTCGGCGCACTCGGGGACGAGCGGGACGTCGTCGTACGGTGATCAGGTTCCGTACGTGGAGAACGCGGCGGCGCTGGTGGCGGAGCAGGTGCCGGGTATCGATGCGATTCTGGTCGGTCATGCTCACCTGGAGATCCCCGAGTACTTCGTGGAGAACAAGGAGACGGGCAAGAAGGTGGTGCTCTCCGAGCCGTTGAAGTGGGGGCAGCGGTTGACGCTGTTCGACTTCGATCTGGTGTGGGAGAAGGGCCGCTGGGTGGTGGAGCGTGCGGGTTCGCGGGTGTTGAACTCGAACACGGTGGCTGAGGATCCGAAGATCACGGGGTTGTTGGCGGATGAGCACAAGAAGGTTGTGGCGTACGTCAATCAGGTGATCGGCACGTCGACGGCGGCGATGACGACGGCGGAGGCGGCCTGGAAGGACGAGCCGATCATTGATCTGATCAATGTGGTTCAGGCGGAGACGGTGAAGGCGGCTCTGGCGGGTGGTGCGTACGCGTCGCTGCCGGTGCTGTCGCAGGCGTCGTGTTTCTCCCGTACGGCGCAGATACCGGCGGGGAATGTGACGATCAAGGATGCTGCGGGGCTGTATCCGTTCGAGAACACGCTTGAGGCACGGTTGCTGACGGGTGCGCAGCTGAAGGATTATCTGGAGTTCTCGGCGCGGTATTACGTGCAGACGGCTGCGGGTGCTCCGGTGGATACGGCGAAGCTGACGAATGCGGGCAATACGCCGGACTACAACTATGACGCGGTGTCGGGTCTGACGTATGAGATCGACATTGCGAAGCCGAATGGTTCGCGAATTGTGAATCTGTCGTTCGAGGGCAAGGCGATCGATCCGGCGGCGGAGTTCGTGCTGGCGGTGAACAATTATCGGGCGAGCGGTGGGGGTAACTTCCCGCATGTGGCGGGCGCGAAGCAGCTGTGGGCGAATTCGGAGGAGATCCGGAACACGATCATTGGCTGGGTGCAGGCGAAGGGTTCGGTGGATGGCGCGCAGTTCGCTTCGGTGGACTGGCGGCTGACGCGGGATGGTGTGCCGGTTTTCTAGCGGCTGGATAGACAGGGCGGCCGTCTCCTCTTTGAGGGGGCGGCCGCTTTTTGTTGTGGGGGTCAGTTGCCTTGGGTGAGGGGGATGAGGGCGGGGTGCTGGTGGGGGATGTGGGGGGTGTTCTGGGGGGTGAGGCCGAAGGTGGTGAAGGCGGTGCGTTGTGGGAGGGGGTAGGCGTTGGTCCGGGTGAGGTTGTTGAGGATGGTGGCGCTGCGCCAGGCGGCGAGTCCGAGGTCGGGGGCGCCGACGCCGTGGGTGTGGCGTTCGGCGTTCTGTACGTAGATGTTGCCGGTGACGGTGGGGTCCAGTTCGAGGCGGAACTGGTTGTCGATGCGGGGTCGTCCGGCGGCGTCGCGGCGGATGTGTGGGGTGAGGCCGGTGAGGAGGCGGTCGAGGGGGCGTTCGCGGTAGCCGGTGGCGAGGATGACGGCGTCGGTGGTGAGGCGGGTGCGGGTGTTCTGTTGGGTGTGTTCGAGGTGGAGTTCGACGCGGGTGTCGGCGAGGCGGCCTGCGGTGCGTACGTGGACGCCGGGGGTGAGGGTGGTGTCGGGCCAGCCGCCGTGGAGGGTGCGTCGGTAGAGCTCGTCGTGGATGGCGGCGATGGTGTCGGCGTCGATGCCTTTGTGGAGTTGCCATTGGTGGGGGACGAGTTCGTCGCGCACGGATTCCGGGAGTGCGTGGAAGTAGCGGCTGTAGTCGGGGGTGAAGTGTTCGAGGCCGAGTTTCGAGTACTCCATGGGGGCGAAGGCGCCGGTGCGGGCGAGCCAGTGGAGTTTTTCGTGTCCGGCGGGGCGGGCGCGGAGGAGGTCGAGGAAGATTTCGGCGCCTGATTGGCCGGAGCCGATGACGGTGATGTGTTCGGCCTGGAGGAGTTGTTCGCGGTGGTGGAGGTAGTCCGCGGAGTGGATGACGGGGACGGATTCGGCTTGGGCGAGGGGTTTGAGGGGTTCGGGGATGAAGGGTTCGGTGCCGATGCCGAGGGCGATGTGGCGGGCGTAGGCGCGGCCGAGGGCTTCGACTTCGCCGTGGGTGTCGAGTTGGGTGAAGTCGACTTCGTAGAGGTTGCGTTCGGGGTTCCAGCGGATGGCGTCGACTTGGTGGCTGAAGTGGAGTCCGGGGAGTTGGTCGGTGACCCAGCGGCAGTAGGCGTCGTATTCGGCGCGTTGGATGTGGAAGCGCTCGGCGAAGTAGAAGGGGAAGAGGCGGTCGCGGCTGCGTAGGTAGTTGAGGAAGGTCCAGGGGCTTGCGGGGTCGGCGAGGGTGACGAGGTCGGCGAGGAAGGGGACTTGGAGGCTGGAGCCGTCGATGAGGAGTCCGGGGTGCCAGTGGAAGGCGGGGCGTTGTTCGTAGAAGGTCGCGGCGAGTGGGTGGATGCCGTGGGCGAGGGCGGCGAGGGAGAGGTTGAAGGGGCCGATGCCGATGCCGACGAGGTCGTGTGGCTGGCCGGGGTCGGGGGTGGGTCGGTCGGTCATCGGGGCGGGTTGCCTTTCTGGAGTGTGTGGGTGAGGTGGGTGATGAGGTCGAGGAGGGTTTGGAGGTCGTGGCGGGTGGTGTGGGGGTTGAGGAGGGTGGCTTTGAGCCAGAGGCGGTTGTCGGCGTGGGCGCGGCCGAGGACGGCTTGGCCGGTGGTGAGGAGGGTGCGGCGGACGGTGGCGACGGTGTGGTCGGTGGCGTTGGTGGGGCGGAAGAGGACGGTGGTGATGGTGGGTGGTTGGTAGAGGTCGAGGGTGGGGTTGTGGGTGATGAGGTCGGCGAGTTGGTGGGCGGTGTTGATGGTGTGATCGATGAGGTCGGCGAGTCCGGTGCGGCCGAGGGCTTGGAGGGTGACGGCGATTTTGAGTGCGTCGGGTCGGCGGGTGGTGCGCAGTGAGCGGCCGAGGAGGTCGGGGAGGCCGGCTTGGGTGTCGTCGTGGGCGTTGAGGTAGGGGGCGTGGTGGTGGAGGGGGTGGAGGAGGTGGTGGTCGGGGACGGCGAGGATGCCGGCTGATGCGGGTTGCCAGCCGAGTTTGTGGAGGTCGAGGGTGACGCTGTGGGCGCGGTCGAGGCCGTGGATTTTGGTGCGGTGGGTGGGGCTGAAGAGGAGTGGTCCGCCGTAGGCGGCGTCGATGTGGAGTTCGGCGCCGTGGGTGGTGCAGAGGTCGGCGATGTCGTCGAGGGGGTCGATCTGGCCGGTGTCGGTGGTGCCTGCGGTGGCGGTGACGAGGAGGGCACGGTGGGGGCTGTGGAGCCGGGTGAGTGCTTCTTCGAGTGCGGTGAGGTCCATGACGCCGGTGGGGGCGGGGATGGTGTGGGGTTCGGGGAGGCCGAGGAGCCAGGCGGCGCGGGTGATGCTGTGGTGGGCGTTGGCGCCGGTGAGGGTTTGTACGGGGCCGTGGCGTTCGCGGGCGAGGAGGAGGGCGAGTTGGTTGGCTTCGGTGCCGCCGGTGGTGATGAGGGCGTCGGGGTGGGGTTGGTCGGGGTAGATCTCGGCGGCGAGTGCGGTGGTGGTGTCGGTTTCGAGGGTTGAGGCTGCGGGTGCCTGGTCCCAGGAGTCCATGGAGGGGTTGAGGGCGGAGGCGGCGAGGTCGGCGGCTGCGGCGAGGGCGAGGGGTGGGGTGTGGAGGTGGGCGGTGCAGTGGGGGTGTGCGGGGTCTGCGGCGCCTTGGGTGAGTGCGGTGATGAGGGTGCGGAGGGCGTGGTGGGGGCCGGTGCCGTGGTCAGGGATGAGGGGGTGGGTGGTGTGGTGTATGTGGTCGGTGACGGTTTGGGGTCCGCCGGCGGGTAGGGGGCCGTGGCGTTGTTGGGCGCCGTCGTGGAGTGCGGTGAGGACGGTGTCGAGGAGGGGGCGTAGGGCGTCGGGGCCGGTGGTGCCGCCGGCGAGGGGTGGGGTGGGCATGGGGGTGGGGTCCTTCGGGTGCGCGTGGGTGGACGTGTCAGCTTGTCCGGGTTTCTGGTGGCGTGCCCGGTGAGCTCGGTGATCTGAACTCGAAAGGGGGACGGGTGGTGGCTGTGGGGGTGATGGTGGGGGGCGGCGGTGGTATGGGTGTGCCCGGCTTCCCCTTGGTAAGGGTGGGCCGGGCACGGGTGGTGCGGTGTGTGGTTGTGGGGGTGGTGCCGGGTTGTGGTGTCAGTGGGCGTTGCGTACGGCGAGGGCGCGGCGCAGGTCGTCGATCTGGTCGGCGAGCTTGCGGCGGAGGGCCGGGGTGAGGGTGTTGCCGTTCAGTGCTTGTTCGCCGAGGTGGAGGTTGTCGGCGGTGATGGCGTAGGCAGGGAAGGCGTAGCGGCCGGCGGCTTCGGCGATGGCGGGGCCTCGGCGGGTGGCGAGTCGGGTGGCGTCGGGGTAGTAGCGGGGGACGTAGTCGCTGGTGAGGTCGGTTTGTTCGGCTTGCCAGAAGCCTTGTGCGGTGGCGATGAAGAGGTAGTTGGAGAGGGTGTCGTCGTTGAACAGGGTGTCCCAGGCGGCGGCTTTGGCTTCGGGGGTGGGGAGGGCGGCGCGGCAGCGGGCAGCGCCTTCCTGTCCAGTGGCGCTGGGGTCGTTCTCGAGTTCGGTGGCGATGGTGGTTTCGTCGGTGGCGCCGAGGGTGGCGAGGCGGGTGAGGATGCGCCAGCGGAGTTCGGGGTCGAGTTCGGGTCCGCCGTGGACGGTGCCGTCGGTGAGCCAGGTCTGGATGGTGTCGGGTTGGGTGGCGGCGTCGATGAGGTGGCGTACGGCGGTGAGGCGGAGGCCGGGGTTGGTGCCGTCTTCTGTGCGGCGGATGAGGTCGCGGCAGAGGGCGGTGAGGGTGGCGAGGGCTGCGGGGCGATTTTCGGGGGTGACGTAGCGTGCGGCGATCTGGCTGCCGGCGAAGGTCAGGACGCCTTGGAGGAGGGCGAGGTCGGTTTCGTACGGGAGGTGGGTGCGGGCGGTTTCGAGGTAGGTGGTGGGGTCGAGTTCGCCGTCGCGGACCATGTCGCGGGCGCTGTTCCAGATGACGGCTCGGGTGAGGGGGTCGGGGATGCCGGAGAGGCTGCGTACGACGGCGTTCCAGGAGGTTGTGTCGGGGCGGATCTTGGCGTAGGTGAGGTCGCCGTCGTTGAGGACGAGGAGGGCGGGGCGGTGGCCGGGGTGGGTGGTGGGGGTGCCGTCCTGGGGGATGTCGAGTTCGAAGCGGTCGCGGAGGACGAGTTGGTCGGGGCCCGGCTGGGTGTCGAGGGTGTGGTCGTAGGCGCCGACGGCGATGCGGTGGGGGCGGGTGCCGTGGTGGTCGACGGTGAGGGACCAGGTGGTGGCGGTTTCTTCGACGTGGGCGGTGAGGGTGTCGATGCCGGTGGTGCGGAGCCATTGGTCGGCCCAGGCGTGGACGTCGCGGTCGGTGGCGGAGGCGAGGTTGTCGATGAAGTCGGCGAGGGTGGCGTTGCCGAATTTGTGGCGGGCGAAGTGGGTGTTGATGCCGGCGAGGAAGTCCTTTTCGCCGAGCCAGGCGACGAGCTGGCGGAGGGCGGATGCGCCCTTGGCGTAGGAGATGCCGTCGAAGTTGAGCATCGCGGATGCGGTGTCGGGGACGGCGGCGGGGTCGGGGGCGACCGGGTGGGTGGTGGGACGCTGGTCGGCGTCGTACCCCCAGCCCTTGCGGGCGACGCCGAAGTCGACCCAGGTGTCGGTGAAGCGGGTGGCTTCGGCGAGGGTCTGGTAGCCCATGTATTCGGCGAATGACTCGTTGAGCCAGATGTCATCCCACCAGGCGAGGGTGACGAGGTCGCCGAACCACATGTGGGCCATTTCGTGGGCGATGACCATGCCGCGGACTTGGCGTTCGGTGTCCGTGACGGCGGAGCGGTAGATGAATTCGTCACGGAAAGTGACGAGTCCGGGGTTCTCCATGGCGCCGGCGTTGAATTCGGGGACGAACGCCTGGTCGTAGGAGTCGAAGGGGTAGGGCTCGTCGAATTTTTCGTGGAAGCGGTCGAAGCAGGCGCGGGTGATGTCGAGGATTTCGTCGGCGTCGGCGTCGAGGTGGGGGGCGAGGGAGCGGCGGCAGTGGATGCCGAAGGGCAGTCCGGCGTGCTGGGTGGTGACGGTGTGCCAGGGGCCGACGGCGACGGCGACGAGGTAGGTGGAGATCAGTGGGGTGGGGGCGATGGTCCACCGGCCGTCGCCGGTGTGTTCGGCGATGCCGTTGCCGAGGACGGTGCAGTTTTCGGGGGCGGTGACGGTGAGAGCGAAGACGGACTTGAGGTCGGGCTGGTCGAATGCGGCGAAGACGCGTTGGACGTCTTCCATGAAGAGCTGGGTGTAGAGGTAGGTTTCGCCGTCGGTGGGGTCGGTGAAGCGGTGCATGCCTTCGCCGGTGCGGGAGTAGCGCATGGCGGCGTCGATGCGGAGTTCGTGTGCGCCGGGGGTGAGTGCGGTGAGGGGGAACCGGTTCTCGGTGAGGTCGGCGGGGTCGAGGGGCTGTCCGTCGAGGGTGATGGAGCGCAGGGTGGCGGGCTTGAGCTCGACGAAGGTGTCTCCGGCCGCGAGTGCGGTGAATTGGATGACGGTGCGGGAGTCGAAGGTGTCTTCTCCCGTGGTCAGGTCGAGGTCGATCGTGTACTTGTCCACGTCGAGGAACTGGGCTCGGGTCTGCGCTTCGTCGCGCGTCAGTACGGACATGGATCCACTCTGCCGCATGGGGTGGGGGGTGCACAGGTGGGTTCTCGCAGGGCTGAGATGGTGCGTGTGCGCGGCGTGCGTGCGCGGGGCGGGGCCGGCGGCGCGGGGTCGTGGGGCGGTTCCACGAGGCGGGTTCGCGGAGTCGGTGTCCTCGGGTGGTTTCCGGTGGGGTGGGGGCGGCGCGCCGGTGGTGGAGGAGGACGAAAGATCCGGACGTCCGTCCTGCACGACCGGGCGCGGACCGGGGCGGAACGCAGGATTCAGTAGCGCTCCGGTCGGCTCCGCTTTCAAGGGGCGATACGTCGCGGGCGCGTCTCACCCGGGGTTCCGGCCGCGTTTCGGAGCGTCAGGCCGGTGAGAAGATGTGGTTGCTGATCAGCCGGGCGGCACCGACGACGCCGGCGACCTGGCCGAGTTCACCGAGCACGATCGGCAGATTGCCGGTCGCCAACGGCAGCGACTGACGGTAGACCTGGGTGCGGATGCTAGCCAGGAGGTTGTGGCCCAGTCCGGTGAGCCCTCCTCCGATGACCACCAGGCCGGGGTTGAAGAAGCTGACCAGGCCGGCGATGACCTGACCGGTACGGTTGCCTCCCCAGCGGATCAGATCCAGGGCCGCGGCGTCCCCGGCGCCCGCGGCGGCCGACACGTCCTCGGGGGTCAGCCGTCCGGCCGATGCGAGTCGTCCGGCCAGCTCCGTCGAGCGGCCGGACTGGGCGAACGCGGTCGCGTCGCGTACGAGGGCGTTCCCGCCGAAGTAGGCCTCCAGGCAACCGGTGTTGCCGCAGGCGCACCGCGGCCCGTTCGGGTCCACCTGGATGTGGCCGATGTCGCCGGCACTGCCGGTGATACCGCGGTGGACCTCTCCCCCGACGACGATGCCGCAGCCGATGCCGGTCCCGAGCTTCACGCACAAGAAGTCACGTACGGACCGGGCGACGCCGGCCTGCTGCTCGCCAAGGGCCATCAGGTTCACGTCGTTGTCGACGAGGACGGGGCAACCGAGCTCCTGGCTCATCGCCTCGCGGACGGGGAAGCCGTTCCACCCGGGCATGATCGGCGGCGCGACGGGGACACCCTCCGGGAACCGGACAGGTCCCGGCACGCCGATCCCGGCACCGTCGAAGTGTTCCGCCGACGTCGATTCGCGCAGCTTGCGGGCCAACGCCAGCACCTGCTCGAAGACCGCGACCGGGCCGTCGCGCACGTCCAGCGGCTCGGCCACGTGGCCGAGGACCTCCAACTCGGCGTTGGTGACCGCGACATCCACGGAGGTGGCGCCGATGTCCACACCGAGGAACCGCAGCGACGGGGCGACCCGGACGTTGTGCGAGCGGCGGCCGCCGCGGGAGGCGGCGAGGCCGTCCGGGACGACCAGGCCGGTTTCCAGCAGCCGGTCGATCTCGAACGCGAGCTTGGAGCGCGACAGCTCGACCAGGTCACCCAGGGCGACCCGGGACTGCGGGCCGAGGTCGCGCAGGAGGTGGAGCAGCCGGGCCTGATGCATATTGGCCGGTCGAACCGTCGTACTCCTCACGCCGCCCCCGTCGTGGTCAGAGCCGTTCGCATGCCCGGTGCTTGGGGGCGCGGCTTCCACCGGACCGTAGCACCGTGCCCGTCGACGGCAAAAGAAGCTTGTGCTCCGCGTCACAGGACTTTTATCAGCAGATGGAAAAAGCAGGTTCGAAGCAGCACAGTCTCGTTGCCGCCCAGGCTCTTGCAGAGGCGGCTGGGGCGTGTTTCGAAAGTAGCGTCGTACGCCCGTAGGGCGGGCCGGGCGGGGCTTTCGAAATACGCCCCAGGCCCGATGGGGTGGAGCCGTCGAGCTCTCCACCCCATCGGTTTTGGTGCGCTGTCCGGTTCGCTCGGCGGGCCGCCGCCGCGGCCGGCCGAGGCACACGGCTCAGGCCGGGTCACCGCCCGGCCGTGACTCAGCGACCGGCGAGACTGTGGTTCGGCATGCCGACGTCGGACTGACCGGCCGCCTTCTTGATCAGAGCGGCCTCCCGCTGGTCGAGGACTCCCTCCTTCCGGAGCGTCGTGACGATCTCCCCGACGTGGGAGACGAATGCGCCGTGGTTCTTCCAGGCCCGGTGATCCTCGATCAGCTCGTTGACCGTGCAGCCGTTGGTCGTGACGCGGTTCGGGACACCGGTGTTGATCGAGCCGGTGAACACGGTGGAGCGGTCGTCCCTTTCAGGACAGCCGGTCGGCGGCTTGCTGTCGACGATGGCGAGGGACAGCGACTGCGGCGTGGAGGTGTTGCCGGCCTTGTCGCTGGCCCGATAGAGCAAGGTGTGGGTTCCGGCTCTGTCGATCACCACCGGTGCGGAGTACTGCAGGTAGGGGCCGCCGTCGAGGGAGTACTCGATCCCGGCCACACCCGACCCCGTGTCCGAGGCCGTCACCGTCACCGTCGCACTGCCGACGTAGTCACCGGAGTCGTTCTTCGTGCCGGAGACGGAGGCCGACACCTGCGGCGGCGTCCTGTCCTCGGGCGGAGCCGCCACCACGGTGAAGTCGACCGATTTGATCGGCGAGGTGTTGCCTGCCTTGTCGGTCGCCCGGTAGCTCAGCGTGTGCCGGCCCGCGCTGTTCACCGCAACCGGTGCCGTGTAACCGGTGTATGCCGCACCGTCGAGCGCGTACTCGATTCCGGCCACACCGGACTCCGCGTCCGAGGCGGTCACCGTGACAGTCGCACTCGACACATAGTTCCCGGCAGAGTCCTTCGTCCCCG
>NZ_JBLVKW010000012.1:65209-78637 GCF_048270745.1 Streptomyces sp. NPDC056231
ACCGGACTCCGCGTCCGAGGCGGTCACCGTGACAGTCGCACTCGACACATAGTTCCCGGCAGAGTCCTTCGTCCCCGACACCGTCGCCGACGTATCGGGCGGCGTAGTGTCCTTCGGCGGCTCAGGCGCCACCACGGTGAACTCCACCGATTTCACCGGCGAGATATTGCCCGCCTTGTCGGTCGCCCGATAGCTCAGCGTGTGCCGACCCACGCTCTTGACGTCAACCGGAGTCGTGTAACCGGTGTATGCCGCACCGTCGAGCGCGTACTCGATTCCGGCCACACCGGACTCCGCGTCCGAGGCAGTCAGCGTCACGCTCGCACTGCCGACGTAGTTCCCGGCGGAGTCCTTCGTCCCCGACACCGTCGCCGACGTATCGGGCGGCGTGGTGTCGTCGCCGGGCGCGGCGGTGACGATGAGCTCACCCGTCATCATCTGGTGGCCCGGCATCGCGCAGAAGTAGCGGTAGACGCCAGGTGTGAGGGTGACTTCGGCCGTGTGCCTGCCTCCCGCGGAGTCGAAGGGGCTCGCCAGGATGTTGAGGCTGACGTCGCTGTTGTAGTCGGGGTTCGAGACGTCGAACGTCAGGGTGTGTGTCAACCCCGTCGTGTTGCCGGTCGCCGCGCTGCTCTCGAACACAATGGTCGCCTTGCCCGCCACCGCGGTGGTGGGGGCTGACGTGTACTTCATGTAATCGTCGCCGGCCGTCCAGGTGAGCACCTGGGTCGCTGCGGTCTCCTCCGCGCGATTCACCGCCGCGTACGCGGCCGGAACGGCCAATGCGAAAGCCGTGAAGACAATGGCCATCAGCGCCATCAGCGCCGGATGCTCGCTGAATCGGTCACGTAGTGCGGATCTTGAGGAGGGCGGATCCGTCTGGGCATGGAGCAGTCTTCTGAACACCACTGCACCTTTCGGGAATTCGCTTGTGCGGCACCGCGCAGGACTCGCGGCCCCGCCGGGTGGACGATCAGCCGCCGGGATGAGCGCGTTCGAGATGCGAGTACTCCGCTCACCGGACCGGCGCCCTGGACGGAACGGGGCGAGTGCCGCGCTGTGGTTGCTCACCCGCGCGCGACGACGGCGGGGGCCGCCGTCACTCACGCTCAGGCGGCATCCGCCCCTGTCGCTGCGAGGCCGCTGGCACCGCGAACCCGAGGGTGGGGTTCACGCAATCTCTTTAACCGTGCGGCAACGATGGGAAGTTAGCGGGTCTTTTGACTATCCGCCAAGACCTATGACGAGAATCCAACCAACTTTGACCTGAGTCTGGAAAAACTGGATGCGTGCCCGCTACGGTGTCCAGGTCCCGAGGCGAATCCCCTTCGCCCAGCCGATCCGATCCCGGCCTTAGCCGGCACATCGAGCCAAGCCGGACCGCTTCCACCGGGGTCCGGCCAAGTCGGACCGTCCCCACCGGAGTCCGGTCCGACCACCGCCCCGCCTGCCTCGCGGGGTCGAACGCCCGGTGCACCACCGCGTACCGCCGTGACGGGACAGCTGCCGTCGGCGGCGGCTCACACCACGACCACGAAACGCTTTCAGGTACGCGCGCGTTTCGAGCATTGGAGAGCGATGACCGACTCAGGTGCAGGCACGAGACGCCTCTTCTCCCGGCGAGCGTTCGCCACCAGCGCGGCCGCCGCAGCAGTCGTGCCCACGGTGCTCGGCGCCACCGCCGCCGCCCCGAAGGACAAGCCCGGTGAAGGAAGCGGTAAGGGAAGCGACAAGGGAACCGTCCGCGAGCTGACGCTGTACATGGAGAACCTGCCGAACGGGCAGATGGGCTACGGCCTGGAGCCCGGTAAGGCGTCGATTCCCGGCCCGCTCATCGAGCTGACCGAGGGCGACACGATGCACATCGAGGTCGTCAACAACCTGAGCGTCGCCGCGAGTCTGCACGTGCACGGGGTGGACTACGACGTCGCCAGTGACGGCACCAAGATGAACGACAGCGTCGTCGAGCCGGGCGGCCGGCGGACCTACGTCTGGCGCACCCACGCCCCGGGACCGAACCACGACGGGACGTGGGAGGCCGGCAGCGCCGGCTACTGGCACTATCACGATCACAACGTGGGGACCGAACACGGCACGGGCGGCCTCAAGAAGGGCCTGTACGGCCCCGTGATCGTGCGCCGCAAGGGCGACGTGCTGCCCGACAAGCAGTTCACGGTCGTGTTCAACGACATGACGATCAACAACAAGGCCCACCACGACACCCCCACCTTCACGGCCGTCCGCGGCGAGCGGGTGGAGTTCATCGTCATCACCCACGGGGATTTCTTCCACACCTTCCATGTGCACGGCCACCGCTGGGCGGACAACCGCACCGGGATCCTGCAGGGTCCGCAGGACGTGAGCCGGATCATCGACACCAAGACCGTCGGCCCCGCTGACTCCTTCGGGTTCCAGGTGATCGCGGGTGCCCGGGTCGGCGCAGGTGCCTGGATGTACCACTGTCACGTCCAGAGCCACGCGGACATGGGCATGGCCGGAACCTTCCTCGTGACCGAGGCCGATGGCACGGTCCCCGGCGGCATGCCCCACCACTAGGGCGTGTTTCGCCCCCGAAGCCACGCCCGTCAGGCCTGCCTGACGTCCTGATGGGCGTGTACCAGCCTGCCGCCGGTCGGTCCTCGCTCGCCAGGGCTGGAGGAGAACCTGACCTCCCTGCTCCGGCCCCCTCCTTCCCGGGCAGCGTGACCGCCCGCCGAAAGCCGCCTCGCCCGGCGCACACCGGGCGGGGCCCCTGCGGCAGCCCTCGCTCCATCCCCTGATCACTCTTCCGTTTCCGGATCGAGTCAAGGAGCACACATGGGCAAGAGAGACCGGTTCGCCCTGTCGAAACGACGCGGATCGCCGCCGTCACGACCTGCGCTGACCTCTCGTCACGCGTGGCCCTGGCGCCGCGCGGTCGTTCTGCTGTCCAGCGCCGCACTGACGATGGGGTTGTCCGCGCTGCCATCCGTGCAGGCACAGGCGCAGCCGCCCGTCGAAAGCGTCAGCCAGGACCAGGGTGCCGCCACGGACACCCAGGTGAACGTCCTGGTCTTCCACGGACCGACCGCCAAGCAGGACGACCCCGTCAAGAAGGCCACGGCGGCGATCGAGACCCTCGGCGAGAAGAACGGGTTCAAGGTCGTCGAGTCCGAGGACGCAAGCGTGTTCAACACCGCCGGCCTCGCCAAGTATCGGGGGGTGGTGTTCCTGTCGGCCGACGGCGTGACGCTCAACGCCGAGCAGGAAGCCGCGTTCCGGTCGTACATCAACAACGGCGGCGGCTTCGTCGGCGTCCACGACGCCGCCCGGGCCCAGTCCGACTCCTCCTGGTTCACCGGGCTGATCGGCACCCGCCCGGCGCTGGGCCTCCCCGACCCCGAGAAGGTCGTCGAGAGCGCGGTCAACGGGGACAACCCGCCGAGCGAGACCAAGGACAAGCTGTTCGACGGCAAGAACGACACCAAGTGGCTGGCCCGGACGCCGACCGGCTGGGTCACCATGAAGCTGGACAAGCCGGCCGCGGTGGTCAACTACGCGCTGACCTCCGCCAACGACTATCCGGGACGGGACCCGAAGGACTGGAAGCTGCAGGGCTCGCAGGACGGCGAGAGCTGGACGACCCTGGACACCCGGACCGGCGAGACCTTCCCGTCGCGGTTCCAGACCAGGCAGTTCCAGTTCACCAACAAGCAGGCCTACCAGCACTACCGGCTGGAGATCACCGCCAACAGCGGTGAGCCGCTGATCCAGCTGGCCGAGCTGCGGCTCTTCAACGCCAACCCGACGCCCCCGCAGGATTCCAAGGTCCAGCAGGCCGTGGTGGATGTGACGGACCGTCAACACCCTTCCAACAAGGGACTTCCGCTCAACTGGACTCGTTCCGACCAGTGGATCAACTGGGATCCCAACCCGATCGGCAAGGTTCACACCATTGCCCAGGTCGAGGAGGGGAAGTACAAGCCGGGAATCAGCGCCAACGGCCCGTTCCACCCGATCTCGTGGTGCCGTGACTACGACGGCGGTCGGTCCTTCTACACCGGCATGGGCCGCACCGAGGAGAGCTACACCACCGACACCAAGTTCCAGAGCCACCTCCTCGGCGCCATCCAGTGGACCACCGGCATGGTCCGCGGCGACTGCCAGGCGACCATCGCGTCCAACTACAAGACCGAGCGGCTGACGGCCCAGAACCAGTCGGGGCAGCTCGACCAGATCGGTGAGCCGCACGGTCTCACCATGGGCCCCGACGGCAAGGCCTTCTACATCGGCAAGGCCGCCTGCCCGTCGGGCCCGATCAGCTCCTGGAACGACCCCAAGGTCGGTCTCGGCTGCGGCACCATCCACCAGTGGGACCCGAAGACCAAGCAGGTCAAGCTGCTCACCACACTCGACGTGATGGGCAATCGGGGCAGCGGTGACGAGCTGGTCAAGAACGAGGAGGGCCTGGTCGGCATCACCCTCGACCCGAAGTTCGAGAAGAACGGGTGGATCTACATCTACTGGATGCCGCACGAGTCGATCGACCGCGACAAGCGGATCGGCCAGCGGACGGTCTCCCGGCTGACCTACGACTTCGCGTCAGAGTCCATCGACCAGTCCACCCGCAAGGACCTGCTGCACTGGGACACCCAGATCCACAGCTGCTGCCACGCCGGCGGCGGCATGTCCTTCGACAAGGACGGCAACCTCTACATCGGCTCCGGTGACAGCAACTCCTCGGGCGGCTCCAACGGCTACTCCGGGAACAACTGGACCCAGGACTACAAGGGTGTCTCCTTCCAGGACGCCCGCCGCACCTCCGGCAACACCAACGACCTCAACGGCAAGATCATCCGTATTCACCCCGAGGCCGACGGCACCTACACCATCCCCAAGGGCAACCTCTTCGCGCCGGGCACGGCCAAGACCCGCCCGGAGATCTACGTGATGGGTGTCCGCAACATCGCGCGACTCTCCGTCGACCCGGTACACAACTGGCTGAACGCCGGCTGGGTCGGACCGGACGCGGGAGCGTCGAACCCGGAGCTGGGCCCGGCCAAGTACGAGACCGCCACGGTCATCACCTCGGCGGGCAACCAGGGCTGGCCCTACTGCATGGGCAACCGGCAGCCTTACCGTGACCGCAGCAACACCGATGCCGGCGTCCTCACCGGCTGGTACGACTGCAACCACCTCAAGAACGAGTCGCCGCGCAACACCGGCCTGGTGGACATCCCGCCGGCCCGCGACAACATGATCTGGTACTCGCCCCAGGGCGGCGGCCCGGTCTTCCCGGAGCGCGCGGACGGCAGCGGTGTCCCGAGCTACGTGGACAGCGAGGCCACCTACACCCAGCCGTACCTCAAGGGCGGCGGCCAGGCCATCATGTCCGGTCCGACCTACCACCGCTCCCAGGTGGACACCAAGAGCGGTGTCGCCTGGCCGGCGTACTGGGAGGACAAGTGGTTCATCGGTGACGAGTCCAACGCCAACAACCGGGTCGCAGTGACCCTGGACCCGGACCACGTCAAGGACCAGGGCGCGCCGGCATTCGGCGAGGACCTGCGCAGCATCATCGCGCCCGGCAGCGGCGGCACCCAGCTGCAGAGCTGGATGGACGCCAAGTTCGGTCCCGACGGTGCGCTGTACATGCTCGACTACGCGGGCGGTTTCTTCAGCCTGCACAACAACCAGAAGCTCATCCGCATCACCTACCAGGGTGGCCCGGCCACCCCGAACCCGCAGGACGCCGGGGCGCGCGTGGTCACCCAGAGCAAGCCGAAGGCGGTGGCGTTCTCCAGCGCCAAGACCGGCGGTGTGGCCTGGGAGTGGGACTTCGGCGACGGCAGCAAGCCCTCGCACGAGGCCAACCCGACGCACACGTACGCGGACTACGGCACGTACCACGCGAAGCTGACGGTCACCTACGCCGACGGCGAGCAGGCCACCGCGACGTTCGACGCCAAGGCCGGCTGCCCGGCTCCCGACGCCCGGCCGACCGTCAAGCTCCTCGACACCGACACGGGCGTGACCAACCACCGGGCCGGCGGTGGCTGCACCGTCAACGACCTGATCGACGACGAGGCCTCCTGGTCGAACCACGGCGAGTTCGTCAGTCATGTCAACGCCGTGGTCAACGACCTCCGCAAGGAGGGGGTCCTCGACAACCGTGAGTCGTCGGCGATCAGCAAGGCGGCGGCTCAGAGCGAGATCGGCAAGGTTGCCGGGTACAAGCCCCTCTTCGACGGGACCGCGGCAAGCCTGGCCGACTGGCGGCAGGCCGGCGCCGGGAACTTCTCGGTCCTGCCCGACGGCACCATGCGCAGCTCCGGCGGCATGGGCATGCTGTGGTACGCCAAGCAGGAGTTGAAGGACTTCTCGGTCAGGCTCCAGTTCCGGGACGTGGCTCCGGGTACCGGCAACGCCAACAGCGGGGTCTTCATCCGGTTCCCGGACCCGAGGACGCCGCTGGCGGACCGCCCGGCCGGCAGTTGCGGCACGGTCGGCTCGGCCCGCACCGCCCCCGAGTGGGTCGCGATCTACTGCGGTCAGGAGATCCAGATCTACGATGGGGCCACGGGTGAAGTCCAGAAGACCGGCTCGGTGTACAACTTCAAGCCGGTGGGCCTGGACAAGGCGGGGGTGACCCCCAAGGGCCAGTGGAACGACTACGAGATCCGCGCGGTCGGGCAGCACTACACGATCATCCGCAACGGCGTGGTGATCAACGAGTTCGACAACACGCCCGGCAAGTCGTCTTCCCGTGCGGGTGACCCGCCCACGGACCTGCGTCAGTTCCTCAGCGGGTACGTGGGGTTGCAGAACCACGGCAACAACGACCTGATCGAGTTCCGCAACATCCGGGTGCGGAACCTGTAGTCGCGAGCGGTCGACCCGAAGCGTGACTCCGGGGGAAACCCACCCCCTCGGTCACTCGCTGTAGCGGCACGGAAGCGAGGGCCGCGGCCTTGAGGCCGCGGCCCTCGCTGCGTGTTCGCCCCTGACTGATGGGGGGCGGAGGATCAGTTCTCGGAGGCTGCGTCGCCGGTCGGGGGGTCACCGGCAATCCGCTCATGGTGCCGGATCACTTCGGCGATGATGAAGTTCAGGAGCTTCTCGGCGAAGGCGGGGTCGAGTTTCGCGTTCTCGGCGAGGCGGCGCAGCCGGGCGATCTGTTCGGTTTCGCGGGTCGGGTCGGCCGGGGGCAGTTTGTGGTTCGCCTTGAGATGCCCGACCTGCTGGGTGCACTTGAAGCGCTCGGCGAGCATGTGGACAACAGCAGCGTCGATGTTGTCGATGCTTTCGCGGAGCCGGTTCAGTTCCGCGCGTACGGACTCGTCGATGTCGCTCGTGGTCATGGTCGTCGAGCTTACGGCCTTCCTCGCGACGGGGAGTGGTCTCCACGTCGTGGGGGCCGTCAGCCGCCCGGGGTCCATGCGGTGATCGTCGGCGGGTTTTCGGGGTCGGGGACCTGGTCGCTCCAGCCGCCGGGAACGGCGCGGCCCTGTTGTTCGCGGAAGCGGACGGGGGCGGTGCCGACGCGGCGGGCGAACAGACGGGAGAAGTACGCGGGGTCGTCGTAGCCGACGCGGCGGGCGACCGCGGCGACGGGCAGGTCGGTTGCGGCGAGGAGTTCTTTGGCTCGGCCGAGGCGGATGCCGAGGAGGTAGTCCTTGGGGCTGCAGCCGGCGCCGCGGCGTACCGCGGTGCGCAGTTCGGCGGGAGTCATGCTGTGGCGGGCCGCGTGTTCGGCGACGGAGAGGGGCTGGAATGCGTCGCGGGCGAGGGCCTGGAGGACGGGGTCGCCGTCGGGGCTGACGTCGGCGCGGGCGCGGCGCAGCGCGACGAGGAGTTCGTGGACGGCGGCGCTGGTCTCGACTTCGAGGAGGGGATTGCCGCGTCTGGCGGCGCGGACCATGCGGCTGATGGCGGCACGTGGTCCTGCGGTGTCGGCGAGGGGGACGAGGGGGCGGTCGGGTTCGATGTAGCCGAGTTCGGTGTAGGTGGTGGTGGCGGGGCCGGTGAAGTCGACGAAGGCTTCGTCCCAGCCGGTGCCGGGGTCGGCGCCGTAGTGGTGGGGAGTGCCGGGCGTGAGCCAGATGAGGCTGGGGGCGGTGACGGGTATGCGGCGGCCGTCGGGGCTGCTGAACCAGCCGCTGCCGGAGTTGATGACGACGGCGACGTGGTGGTCGAGGGTGCGGGGGCCGACGGTGGGCAGGGCGCCGTGTTGCAGGCCGACGCCCAGGCAGACGAGGCCGAGGCGGTGATGGAGCGGGCTGGGCGTGAAGAATCGCATCCAGGTGTGGTACGTCGACATCGGCTTCCCTTCCTCCGCTCTGCTCGGCCGGGCTCGGCTCCGCCGGGCTCGTCGGCTCGGTCGGCCGCGGTGACCTGCACATTGTGTCCAAACAGCAGTGATCTTTGTCCATGGACCGGCTGTACGCCAGGGGGCAAGGTTGGATGGAACATTCCTCCCGGGTTCGCCCGCTCCGTGGTGCGTGCCGTTGTACGGCCCCAGGGTGTGCGGGCCCGGGGGTGGGACCGGCACAACAGGAGAGTACGAGCACGATGGCTGATTTCACCGTGGGGGACGCCCACTTCCGGCTCGACGGGAGGCCGGTACGCCTGCTGTCGGGGGCACTGCACTATTTCCGCGTGCACGAGGCGCAGTGGGATCACCGGCTGTCGATGTTGCGGGCGATGGGCCTGAACTGTGTGGAGACGTACGTTCCGTGGAATCTGCATGAGCCGGAGCCCGGGATGTTCCGGGATGTGGCGGCGCTCGGCCGGTTCCTGGATGCGGCGCACCGGGCGGGACTGTGGGCGATCGTGCGTCCGGGTCCGTACATCTGTGCCGAGTGGGAGAACGGCGGGTTTCCCGCGTGGGTGACGGGCCGGTTCGGGCGGCGGGTGCGGACGCGTGACGCCGGGTATCTGGAGGCGGTCGAGCGGTGGTTCGCCGAGTTGTTGCCGCAGGTGGTGGAGCGGCAGATCGACCGCGGCGGCCCGGTGGTCATGGTTCAGGTGGAGAACGAGTACGGGAGCTACGGCACCGATCAGGTCTATCTGGGGCGGCTGGCGGAGGTGCTGCGCGGGCACGGGGTGAGCGTGCCGCTGTTCACGTCGGACGGGCCGGAGGACCACATGCTGACAGGTGGTTCCGTGCCGGGGGTGCTGGCGACGGCGAATTTCGGCTCGGGGGCGCGTGAGGCGTTCGAGGTGCTGCGCCGGCATCAGCCGGAGGGTCCGCTGATGTGTATGGAGTTCTGGTGCGGCTGGTTCGACCACTGGGGTGCCGCGCCGACGGTCCGGGATCCGGCGGAGGCCGCACAGGCGCTGCGGGAGATCCTGGAGTGCGGGGCATCGGTGAATATCTACATGGCGCACGGGGGAACGAATTTTGCGGGCTGGGCGGGGGCGAACCGCTCGGGCCCGGTGCAGGACCAGGATTTTCAGCCGACGGTGACGTCGTACGATTACGATGCGCCGATCGACGAGTACGGGCGGCCGACGGAGAAGTTCTGGCTGTTCCGGAAGGTCCTGGCGGAGTTCGCGGACGGTCCGCTCCCGGAGCTGCCGCCGGAGCCGACCGGGCTTGCGGCGCCGGTGCGGGCGGAGCTGACCGGGTGGGCGCCGCTGTCTGTGGTGCTGGAGGTGCTGGGCGACCCGGAACGGGCGGAGTCCGGTGTTCCGCCGACGTTCGAGGAGCTGGGCGTGGACCGGGGTCTGGTGCGGTACGAGGTCGCCGTTCCGGGTCCGCGACGCCCGTATGCGCTGGGTGTGACCGGGCTCCGGGACCGGGCGGTGGTGTATGTGAACGGGGTCCGGGAAGGCGTGCTGAGCGGCGAGAGTGCCACCCTCGCCGAGCCGGTGGCCGGGCCCGCGTCGGTCGAGCTGTGGGTGGAGTCGCTGGGCCGGGTCAATTACGGGCCGCGGCTGGCTGAGCCGAAGGGCATCACGGGCGGTGTCCGGCACGAGCGGCAGTATCTGCACGGGGTGCGGGCGCGGGCGCTGCGGCTGGCCGCTTTCGAGGAGCCGGGTGCGGTGGACACGGTGCCCTTCGAGGCCGTCGCCGAGAGGGGTCGTACCGGGCTGTACAGGGGTTCGTTCGAGTCGGCGGTTTCGGGGCACGCGGGTCTTCCGGATCACGCGGGGATCGAACTGCCGGGCTGGACGCGCGGGTTCGTCTGGGTGAACGGTTTCTGCCTGGGCCGGTACTGGTCGGCGGGTCCGCAGCGGACGCTGTATGTGCCGGGTCCGGTTCTGCGGGAGGGCGTCAACGAGGTGTGGGTGCTGGAGGTGGAGGGCGCCGGGGATCCGTGGGTGGAGCTGGGTCCGGGTGTGCCCGTCCGGACGGGCACACCCGGGGATGCTCAGGGCTGATGCGGTGTGCCGGCCGAGGCATCGGAGTGTGGCCGCCGCGGAGGCGATGGTCACAGCGAAGGCCGGCACCTCGCTGTACACCCCGGGGCAGCCGGGTTCGTACGGGAGCACACTCCCCGCCGCGGGGCAGGCCGTTACAGTGGAAGCCGGTTGAGCGTCACGGATGGGGGTGCGGACGTGACGGACGGCGGCCCGGTGGTGCACGGCTTCCCTCATCTGGACATCGTCCGGTCCGCGATCACCGCGCTGTACCGGAGGCTGTCGTACGACGGTGTGCGCAGGTACGCTCCGAGCCTGCTGCCCGCCGAAGCGGCCTTCTCCGACCAGGACGATCTGCATCTGGGGGCGCAGCGCGTGGCGCGGGCGATGGTCCGGCATCTGCATCTGCCCGATGCCCGCATGATCGTCGGGTTCCGGGCGATGGAACATGCGGGCAGTGTCGAACTCGCGGCGGGGCCCGAGTACTTCATCGAACTCAACGACCGCTTCCGTACTCATCGCAGGGACATCGGTGCCGCGCTGTCGCACGAGGTGATGCATGTGCTGCTGCACCGGCTGGGTCTGGAGTTCCCCGGTACACGGGACAACGAGATCCTGACCGACACGGCGGCCGCGTATCTGGGGGCGGGCTGGCTGCTGCTCGACGCGTTCCGGGAGGACGCGGCGTCCAGTCAGAAGCTCGGCTATCTCACCCCGGAGGAGTTCGGGTATGTGCTGGCCAAGCGGGCGTTGGTGTTCGACGAGGATCCGTCGCCCTGGTTCACGAGTCCGCAGGCGTATACGGCGTACGTGAAGGGGCGGGCGCTGGCGCTGCGGGACGGGCAGCAGCCTCCGCTGGCGGCGGCGGGCTGGGCCGGCCGGCACCGTTACGCGAAGGACCGGCGGTATGCCCAGGACCATGGGGGGGTCGCCGCGACCCCGGGGGTCCCGTACCGGTTCGAGGAGAGTCCGGGGGGTTGGCGGGTCTCGTTCACCTGCCCGACCTGCCACCAGCGCATCCGGGTACCGGTCCGCGGCCGGGTGCGGGCGCGGTGCGGGTTGTGCCGCACCGTACTGGACTGCAATACCTGAGCCCGTCGGGGCCCTCCGCCGTAGAGTCGATGGGTGGCAGAAGATCCGATGACGGACACGCGGAACCTGTTCGAGGCCCTGTACGTGGGTGAGGACGCCGTCGTGCGGCTGCTGCGCGCGGGGGTGTCCGCGGAGTCGGTCGACGAGAACGGTGCGACGGCGCTCTATCTGGCGGCGGTGTCGGACCGGCCGGGTGTGGTGCGGCTGCTGCTGGCGGCGGGCGCCGATCCGGACCGGGCGTGCGGGCCCGAGGCGGGCGATCTGCCGATCTGCGGAGCGGCGTGCGGCGGGCACACGGAGGTGGTCGAGGCGCTGCTGGCGGCCGGGGCGCAGCCGGATCTGAGGGAGGAGTTCGGGTTCACGGCACTGCGGTGGGCGGTGGGTCTGGGGCATGCGCGGACCACGGAGGTGCTGCTCGCCCATGGGGCGGATCCCGGTCTGCCGGGACCGGGGCCGGGGCATGAACCGCCGCTGGTGTTCGCGGTACGGCGCGGGTCGCTGGAGACCGTGCGGGCGCTGCTGCGGTACGGGGCGGGTGCGCGGGCCGGGGCGCTGGAGGAGGCGCTGCGGGAGGCGCGCCGGATGTGTGCGCTGGATGTGGAGCAGGAGATGCGGCGCGCGCTTCGGGAGATGTACGGGGACGGGCCGGGGACGGTGGTGCGCCGTACGCCGGTGGACGGTGGGGAGACGGTGACCGTCGAACTGGTGCGGGACGGGGTGCCGTTCGCGGGGCAGGAGCAGCAGACGGGGCACGGTGCGATCGCCACGGTCCTGGAGGCGGAGCTGGGTCTGCGGACGCCGTACGCGGAGCTGGCGGCGCGGGCGCTGCGCGGCGGGAACCCGGAACTGGACAACTGGCACGAGGCGGTCGAGGTGCTGTGGCAGCGGGGCGACGAGGAGACGTTCCAGGCGGGCGCCGCGTGGTGCGCGAGCGTCGGTGAGCCGTTGCGGCAGGCGTTCGGCGCGGATGTGCTGGCCCAGCTCGGTTTCCGCACCGGGTCGCAGCCTTTTGCCGCCCGTTCGGTTCCGCTGCTGCGGGAGCTGGCGCGGGAGGCGGCGGATACGGAGCTGATCCGGTCGGCGGTGCTGGGGCTGGGGCACCATGGGGATCCGGTGGCCCTGCCGGAGGTGCTGCGGCATGTGCGGAATCCGCAGCGGTTGGTGCGCCGTGCGGTGACGCTGGCGCTGTTCGACCTGGTCTCCGGTGACCATGCGGAGGGGGTCGCGGCGCTGGTGGGGCTGAGCCGGGACACCGATGCGGAGGTGCGGGACTGGGCTACGACGGCGCTGGCCGCGCTGGACACGGACACGCCGGTGCTCCGCGCGGCGCTGGCGGAGCGGCTGGACGACGCGGATCCGGACACGGCCGCGGAGGCGGCACAGGGCCTGGCACGTCGTCAGGACCCGCGGGCGGTACCGGTGTTGGAGCGGTTGCTGCAGGAGTCGGAGCCGGATGGTTATGCGCGGGCGGTGGCGGTCGACGCGGCGGCGCGCCTGGCGGACGGCCCGGTCAGGGAGCGTCTGGAACGGATGTGTCCGCGCCTGCCGTGAGCGGCGCGGTGACGAGCGGGCAGCGGGTGCCCTGGGGCGTGTTTCGAAAGCCCTGCCCGCCCCGCCCTACCGCGCCCCGTACACCGGCTCCGCCGGCACCGCCTGCGCCAGCAGCTTGCGGGTGGCCTCCCCCGCCTCCGCGGGTGCCCACCGGGCCCCCCGGTCCACGGTGGGTCCGGGCCGCCAGCCTTCCATCACGGTGATGCGGCCTCCTTCCGCCTCGAAGACCCGTCCGGTCACTCCGTCGCCCCCACGGTGCGGAACGAAAAAGCCGGACGGGCGGATGGATCCAGCCTGTCCGGCGGCCCCGGACCGGGGCCCGGGGCAGAGCCCCGGGGGGGGGGGGCGGGGGGGCGGGCGCCCCCCCCCCGGCGAGGGGAAGGAAGAGGAGGGATAATAAAAAAAGATGCGCCGACAAGAAGGTTGATGGGTGTAAATCGT
>NZ_JBLVKW010000012.1:78647-172918 GCF_048270745.1 Streptomyces sp. NPDC056231
CGGCCCCCCCGTCGCCCCCACGGTGCGTAACTAAAAAGCCGGCGGGGCGGTTGCATCCCCCGTGGCCGGCGGCCCCGGCCGGGGGCCGGGGGAAGAGCCCGGGTGGGGGGCCGGGGTCGACCGGTCACCGCACCTCGTACGCTGCTATGCAGCCCTGCGACCTCGCGCGGCCGCGCTGCCGTTGCTTCGCCCGGAGCCTCCCGCGCGCCCCGGAGCCGCGCCCGAACCGTTGCCACGGCCCGCGCCGCCGGCCCGCGCCGCGCCGCCACCCTGCGTGGCCTCGGCCCCGGCTCCGCTTCCGGCGCCGGACCCACCGCGTCGGCCCCGCCCGCGGGTGCCGGAACGGAACGGCGCACCGCCTCCGGTTCCACCGGCCCCGCCCGACCGTGTGCGCGGCTTCGGCTGGGTCGGCTGGGGGACCTCGATGACGACCGCGATGCCGGACGGCTCGCGCGCCCCGGTGATCCGGCTGAGTTCCTCGTCGCTGGACTTGATCCGGGTGGTTCGCGGCGCGATGCCCGCGTCGGCCATCAGCCGGGTCATCTCCCGCTTCTCCTCCGGCAGCACCAGGGTGACGACGCTGCCCGACTCCCCGGCGCGCGCCGTGCGACCGCCGCGGTGGAGGTAGTCCTTGTGGTCCGTCGGCGGGTCCACGTTCACGACCAGGTCGAGGTCGTCGACGTGGATGCCGCGGGCGGCCACGTTCGTCGCGACGAGTGCGGTGACCTGACCGTTCTTGAACTGGTCGAGCGTCCGGTTGCGCTGCGGCTGGGAGCGCCCGCCGTGCAGTGCGGCAGCCCGGACACCACTGGCCAGCAGCCGCTTGGCGAAGCGGTCGGCGGCACGCTTGGTGTCCACGAACATGATCACGCGGCCGTCGCGGGCCGCGATCCTGGTGGCGATCACCTTCTTGTCGGTCTCGTCGGCCACATGCAGCACGTGGTGCTCCATGGTGGTGACGGCGCCCGCGGAGGGGTCGACCGAGTGCACGACCGGGTCGGTCAGGAACATCTTGACGAGCCGGTCGATGTTCTTGTCCAGGGTCGCGGAGAACAGCATCCGCTGACCGTCCGGCTGGACCTGCTTGAGCAGTCCGACGACCTGGGGCATGAAGCCCATGTCGGCCATCTGGTCGGCCTCGTCGAGAACGGTGATGGACACCTGGTCGAGTCGGGCATCGCCGCGCTCGATGAGGTCCTTCAGCCGGCCCGGCGTGGCGACGAGCACCTCGGCGCCGCGGCGCAGCGTGCCGGCCTGCTTGCTGATCGACATGCCGCCGACGACGGTGGCGAGCCGCAGGTTCACGGATGTCGCGTACGGCGTGAGCGCGTCGGTGACCTGCTGGGCGAGTTCACGGGTCGGGACGAGGACGAGTGCCAGCGGGGCGCGCGGCTCGGAGCGGCGTCCGGCCGTGCGGGCGAGCAGCGCGAGGCCGAAGGCCAGGGTCTTGCCGGAGCCGGTGCGGCCGCGGCCGAGGATGTCCCGGCCTGCGAGCGAGTTCGGCAGGGTGGCGCCCTGGATCGGGAACGGATCGGTGACGCCCTGCGCGGCAAGGGTTTTCAGCAGGGCGGCGGGCATGTCCAGCTCGGCGAACGCCTCGACGGCGGGCAGTGCGGGGGTCATGGTTTCGGGCAGGGCGAATTCGCCCTGCGGCGGCGTGGCCCTGCGACGGGGCGACGCCTTGCCGGATCCCTTGCCGGAACCCTTAGCGGTTGCCTGTGCCTGGGCCGTGCCGCGCCCCCTCGACGGGCGGGTGCGGGCGGGTCGGTCCTGGCGTTCGGAGCGGGTCATACGGAATTGCCCTCCTGGGGATTCCTGGGAACTACTGGGGACTGCTGGGGACTTTACGGAGCACGCGTACCGGCTCGTGAATTCTCGGTGAATGTTCGAGAATTCACGTCGTTTGTGCGTACGCGTGGGACTCTCGGCGCACTTCCCCGGGACAGCACAAGCCGGGGCCCGCACCTTCACGGTGCGGGCCCCGGCTGCGAGGTACGCGTCGCGGCAATTAGGCCGGGACGATGTTCTCCGCCTGCGGGCCCTTCTGGCCCTGCGTGACGTCGAAGGAGACCTTCTGGCCCTCCTGGAGCTCACGGAAGCCCGAGGTGGCGATGTTGGAGTAGTGGGCGAAGACGTCGGCGCCGCCGCCGTCCTGCTCGATGAAGCCGAAGCCCTTTTCCGAGTTGAACCACTTCACGGTTCCAGTAGCCATGTCATTCTCCTAAAGAGGTGCAGTGCCGGAAATCCGCACTTTACGAATTCCAAGTCGCCGCATTGAGCCCCATCCGGAGAAAGCCGGAAAACAATAATGCGCCTGAGGAAGCATTCCCGTCAGGCGCACATAAAGTTCATGGGTACCAAAACTGCAACCGGACCACCGTAGCACGTTCTGCCGACCAGCGGTGGATCTTGCCACGCCGCCGGTCGGCGGACTCGAGCGGAGGCCTTGGCGGCAACCGGTTCACAGCCGTTCGATGATCGTCACGTTCGCCTGGCCGCCGCCCTCGCACATGGTCTGCAGGCCGTAGCGGCCGCCCGTGCGTTCCAGTTCGTGCAGCAGCGTCGTCATCAGCCTGGTGCCGGTGGCGCCGAGCGGGTGCCCGAGCGCGATCGCTCCGCCGTTGACGTTGACCCGGTCCGGGTCGGCACCGGTCTCCTTCAGCCAGGCCAGCACGACCGGCGCGAACGCCTCGTTGATCTCGACCAGGTCGATGTCGTCGATGGTCATGCCGGCCTTCTTCAGTGCGTACGCGGTGGCCGGGACGGGCGCCGACAGCATCCGGATCGGGTCCTCGCCGCGCACCGAGATGTGGTGGATGCGGGCGCGCGGGGTGAGGCCGTGTCCGGCGACGGCGCGTTCGGAGGCGATGAGCATCGCGGCGGCCCCGTCGGACACCTGGGAGGAGCAGGCGGCGGTGATCGTGCCGCTGTCCACGACCGGCTTGAGCGCGGCCATCTTCTCCAGGGTGGTGTCGCGGCGTGGCCCCTCGTCGACGGTGACGTCCCCGTACGCGACGGTCTCGCGGGCGAAGCGGCCTTCGTCGATGGCGCGGATCGCCCTCCGGTGGGAGCGGAGCGCGAACTCCTCCATGTCCCGGCGGCTGATGCCCCACCTCTCGGCGATCAGCTGGGCGCCGTGGAACTGGTCGACCGGCTGGTCACCGTACCGGGCGCGCCAGCCCTCGCTGCCCGCGTACGGGCCTTCGGTGAGGCCGAGGGGTTCGGCGGCCCGGCGGGAGGCGAAGGCGATCGGGATCTGCGTCATGTTCTGGGTGCCGCCCGCGACGACCAGGTCCTGGGTGCCGGAGAGGACGCCCTGGGCGGCGAAGTGGACGGCCTGCTGCGAGGAGCCGCACTGCCGGTCGACGGTGACGCCGGGGACCTCCTCGGGCAGTCCCGCCGCCAGCCAGCAGGTCCGGGCGATGTCACCGGCCTGCGGTCCGACGGTGTCGAGGCAGCCGAAGATGACGTCCTCGACGGCCGCCGGATCGATGCCGGTGCGCTCGACGAGGGCCCTCAGCACATGGGCGCCGAGGTCGGCGGGGTGGACGGCCCCGAGGCCTCCCCCGCGCCGGCCGACCGGGGTGCGTACCGCTTCGACGATGTAGGCCTCGGCCATGACTGCCGCTCCTTGAGAGGTCCGTGGGTGTGGGTTACGTACGCAGAGCGATGCCGTCCAGCACCATCGAGAGGTACTGGCGGGCGATTTCCTCGGGGCTGTGCTGTCCGCCCGGCCGGTACCAGGAGGCCGCCACCCAGACGGTGTCGCGGACGAACCGGTAGGTGAGCCGGATGTCGAGGTCGGCGCGGAAGACCTCGGCGGCGACGCCGCGTTCCAGCGTGCCGAGCCATGCCTTCTCGAACTTCTGCTGGGAGTCGGTGAGATAGGCGAAGCGCGGCTGGGTGGCGAGGTGTCTGGACTCCTTCTGGTAAATGGCGACGGCGGCGCGGTGCCGGTCGATCTCCCGGAAGGACTCGGTGACGAGCGCCTCGATGGTCTCGCGGGGGCCGAGTCCGGCGGCGAGCACCGCGTCGTACCCCTCCCAGAGTTCCGTGAGGAAGGTGGAGAGGATCTCGTCGACCATCGATTCCTTGGAATCGAAGTGGTAGTAGAGGCTGCCCGCGAGCATCCCTGCCTCGTCCGCGATCTTGCGGACGGTGGTGGCGTTGTATCCCTGCGCGGCAAAGACCTCGGCGGCGGTGTCGAGGAGTTCGCGGCGCCGCTCGGGCGAGGGGGTCACCTGGGGCTTCTTCTTGGTAGGCACCCGCCCATTCTCCGCCCGTGCGATGCCCCCGCGGACGCGTCGGCGGGGGTCCGGTCAGGCATGCTGGCTGCTGACCGGGACGACTTCGCCCGTCATGTACGAGGAATAGCCGCTGGCCAGGAAGACGATGACATTGGCGACCTCCCAGGGCTCGGCGTACCGGCCGAATGCCTCCTTGCGGGTCAGTTCGTCGAGGAGTTCGACGGAGCTGACCTTCACCAGGTGCGGGTGCATGGCGAGGCTGGGGCCTTCGTGGAGTTGGGGCGTCACGTGGTGCCGGGGCCGGTGGTGGAGACGGCGGCGGCGGCAGTACTGCTGAGCCGGGTGGGGAGGTCCGGCGGGCGAGGCGGCCCATGCGGCGGCGCGGGCGGCGCTGCAGTTGCATGGGGCGGTGGGGTATACGGAGGAACTGGACCTGTCGCTGTGGCTGCGTAAGGCGAGGCCGTTGCGGGACGCCTGGGGAGCGCCGGGGGCGTGCCGGGAGCGGGTGGTGGCGGGCGGCTGAGAGCCCGTCGGGTGACCTTCGATCGGAGAGCGGACGTGGCATGATGCGTGCGATTCCAAGGCGCCGGAAGCGTGTGCCAGGGCGTGGCCGCCCGATCAGAGGTCACCCGACAGGCTCTGAGGGGCCGGGGCGTCCGGCGTTCGTTCCGTCCTCGGCCACCGGGCCGGGGGGAGGCGCCTGCCGGGCCCGGCAGGCACCTGTCCGGGCGTCAGGTGGTCTCACGTGGGCTGCGGTCGTCCGCTCCGCGGTGGATCGTGCGCAGCGGCTCGCCCGGGCGCCAGACCCGGACGACCAGATCCTCGTTCTCCACCCCCGTGCTGACGGCCTCCGTCAGCTCCGTACGGAAGAGATGGAACGGCTCCGGCGGCTTCACCTCCCCGATGAAGCGGGCCAGCACATCGGGGTCGGTCTCCTCCACCGCGTGGCCGCAGACCCGGACGTCGGCGTACTCCATCGCGTCGTCCGGTCCCGGATTCGCGTGCATCGCGAATCGCGGATCGCGCCGCAGGTCCAGCGCCTTGCGCGAGTTCGGCATCATGCCGAGCCACAGCTCACCGAAGCAGAAGTTCACTTCCAGTCCGGTCACACGTGGTGAACCGTCCTTGCGGAGGGTGGCCAGGATGTGGTGCTTGTGCTGCTCGAAGCGGGCCTGAACGGTCTCGGCGAAGCCCGGCTCCGCCACCTGGAACGCTGCCCATGAAGTCGATGTCATGGTTCCATCGAATCCTTGAATCCCGACACCTCCTGTCCGGATTTCCAGGGCGTCACCGATGCGGATGCCGTACCGCCGTGATCGTGGTGTGCGGTACGAGGCCCTTGGCCGTCATCGTGCCAGCCGCCGGCCGGTGACAGGGTGATCACCAGTGCCCACCCCTGGGTGCGGAGCACCAGGGGTGCCGCACCTTCCATCAACACCGCGTCGTAGCAGTCGAGTTCGATGTCCTGGCCGTCGAGCACCGCACCGTCCTCCACGGCGACGGCCAGCACCGTGCCGCCCTCCGGCGCCTGCAGCCGGAGGGTGCCGCGCACGATCGCGACCTCCGCCGCCGTACGTTCTCTGCGGTACATCACATTGAGGTTCACGACGGGGCCGCCGAGAAGCTGCCCGTCCGTCTCCAGGTCCCCGGGGAAGTCGTGGGGCCAGTACTGCTCGTCGACGATGTGGTGCTCGCCGCCCACCATGAGGTCCATCCCGGCGCCCTCGACCACGGTCAGCGTGCGGTCGACCCCGGGAAACGAGGAGAACGGCCCGTCCGCGGTCACATCGGCGAGGCTGACCCGCCAGTCGAAGTCGTCCAGCGGTGCGCCCTCGGGGGAAGCAGCGATCTCCCGGGTGACTCCCCCGCCGTTCTTCCAGGGCGTGGCCGTGCGGTCGGCCGCCCTCAGCACCCGTGGCATCACTTGACGATCCCCTGCGTCCGGGCCGCGGTCAGCCAGCTGGGGAATTCAGCGACGAGCCGGTCGTACAGCTCGGAGTCCGGAACCTGCCGCGGATCGAGTCCGGCGTGGAAGAAGCCGGCGTTGTCGACGGGGCGCTTGGCGGGCACGGCCAGTTCGTCGAGCTTGTGCAGGAAGTTGAACTGCGAGCTCCGCTTGTTGCCGAAGCCGATGAACTGCCAGAACATCGGCAGCTTCGCCGCCTTGCAGAGATAGCGCTCCGCCGCGAGCTTGTTGATCGGGCCGCCGTCGGTCTGGAAGACGACGAGCGCGGGCGCGGTCGAGCCGCTGTCGAGGTAGTGGTCGATGACCGCGTCCATGGCCAGGTGGTAGCTGGTCTTCCCCATGTGTCCGAGTCCGGCGACGATGTGGTCGACGCGCCCGACGTGGTTGTCGAGGGCTATGTCGGTGACGGCGTCGATGTCCGTGGAGAAGAAGACGACGGGGACGCTGCCGTCGTCGTCGAGGTGCGCCGACAGGCCGAGCACCCGGTCGGCGAGGGCCTGGACGCTGCCGTCCTTGTAGTACTCCTTCATGGAGCCGGAGTAGTCGAGCACGAGATAGACGGCCGCGCGCTCGCCACTGAGCCGGTGCTTCTGCAGCGAGACCCCGGCGCTCCGGTAGAAGCTGACGAGCGCAGGCGCGGTCTCCTCGACCTTGCGGAGACTGATGCCGGCCATACGGGGCTCCGTTCCTCAGAAGGGAGTTACGAGGTTACGTCACCGTGGTGGACCGGCTGCGGCATTGTGGACGCCCCGGCCCTTCCCCCCTGGCCCGCACCCGGCCGCGTCCGCGCGGCCCTCGTTCGCTATGTTGAGCGCCGCCGACCCCCACCGGCCGCCCGCCACCGTCCCCCCGTGAAGGAGCCGGCCATGGAGGCCGCTGTCACCACCTGCTACCGCCATCCGTCGTACGAGACGTATGTGCGCTGCACCCGCTGCGACCGCTACATCTGCCCGGACTGCATGCGTGAGGCCGCAGTCGGCCACCACTGCGTGGAGTGCGTGAAGGAGGGGCAGCGGTCGATCCGGCAGGCGCGCACGGTCTTCGGCGGTGCGGTGTCGAGGACGGCGGTGCCCGTGGTGACGTACGTACTGATGGGCCTGAACGCAGTGGCGTATCTGGGCGAGTTGGTTCGCCCCGGGATCGTCGACCGGTTCGGGATGCTCGGCGCGGTTCTGGTCGGGCCCCGCGGCGACCAGTACATGTACGAGAGCGGGGACTTCCACGGGTTCCACGCAATCGGGGTGGTGGACGGCGAGTGGTACCGGCTGCTGACCGGGGCGTTCCTTCACCTTCCGCCGGGCGAGTCGTCCTTCGGTGCCCTGCCGTTCGGGGTGCTGCACATCCTCTTCAACATGTACGGGCTGTGGAATCTGGGCCGGATCGTCGAGGAGCAACTGGGCCGGGGCCGGTATCTCGCGCTGTATCTGCTCTCGGCGCTGGGCGGCTCGGTGCTGGTGTATCTGATCGCACCGGACACCCTGACGGTGGGCGCCTCGGGAGCGGTCTTCGGTCTGGCGGCGGCGTTCTACGTCATCAACCGGCGGCTGGGCCGTGACATGAAGGCGGTCAACCGGTTCATGGCCCAGTTCCTGATCTGGCTGCTGATATCCGCGTGGTTCACCTCGTGGCAGGGGCACCTGGGCGGGCTGCTGACGGGCGGCATCGTCATGGCCGCGCTCGCGTACGCCCCGGCGAAGCGCCGTACCGCCGTGCAGATCGCCGCGTGCGGGGTGGTCTTCGTGGTACTGGTCGCCCTGGTCGTTCTGAAGACCTCGCAGCTGACCGGCGGCGCCGTGGTGTGAGCGTTCCGCCTGTCCGGGCCCTGGCCGGCGCCCCGGGCCCGGACGCGCCACGGCGCCTGCCGAGATCGTCCGGTCGGGGACGGGCAGGCGCCGCGTTCAGTTCCGTACGCCTTTGTACGGGACGTCTGTTGTGGTGATGCGTACTGCTGGTGGTGCTCAGACCATCAGGGAACGGTCTGTCGGGCGGATCGGGGCCGGCAGTGCGCTGGCCCCGGTCAGGAATCGGTCCACGCCACGGGCCGCGGAGCGGCCCTCGGCGATGGCCCACACGATGAGGGACTGGCCGCGCCCCGCGTCACCGGCGACGAACACACCGTCGACATTGGTGGCGTAGTCGCCGTCGCGCGCGACGTTGCCGCGCCCGTCGAGCTCCAGACCGAACTGCTGGACCAGACCGTTGGACTGGTCGGTGCCGGTGAAGCCCATGGCCAGGGTGACCAGTTGCGCGGGGATCCGCCGCTCGGTGCCGGGCTTCTGCTCCAGCTTGCCGTCCTTGAACTCCACCTCGACGAGGTGCAGTGCCTGGACGTTGCCGTCCTCGTCGCCCTCGAAGTGGGTGGTGGAGACGGAGTAGACCCGCTCGCCGCCCTCCTCGTGCGCCGAGGTGACCTTGTACAGCATCGGGAAGGTCGGCCAGGGCTGGTTGGCGTTCCGCTCCTCGCCCGGCTTCGGCATGATCTCCAGCTGCGTGACGGAGGCCGCGCCCTGCCGGTGAGCGGTGCCGACGCAGTCGGCGCCGGTGTCGCCGCCGCCGATCACGACGACGTGCTTGCCCTCGGCGCTGATCGGGGAGACCGTCAGGTCGCCCTCCTGCACCTTGTTGGCGAGCGGCAGGTACTCCATCGCGAAGTGCACGCCGTTCAGCTCACGGCCCGGGACGGGCAGATCACGGGAGACGGTGGCACCGGCGGCGATGACGACCGCGTCGTGGCGGCGCCGGAGCTTGGCGGCGTCGATGTCCTTGCCGATCTCCACCTCCGTACGGAACTTGGTGCCTTCCGCGCGCATCTGCTCGATACGGCGGTTGATGTGCGACTTCTCCATCTTGAACTCGGGGATGCCGTACCGGAGAAGACCTCCGATGCGGTCCGCGCGCTCGTAGACGGCGACCGTGTGGCCGGCCCGGGTCAGCTGCTGGGCGGCGGCGAGACCCGCCGGACCCGAGCCGATGACCGCGACCGTCTTGCCCGAGAGGCGCTCGGGCGGCTGCGGGACGACGTCGCCGCTGCCCCACGCCTTGTCGATGATCGAGACTTCGACGTTCTTGATGGTGACGGCCGGCTGGTTGATGCCCAGCACGCACGCCGACTCACAGGGAGCCGGGCACAGCCGCCCGGTGAACTCCGGGAAGTTGTTCGTGGCGTGCAGGCGCTCGGACGCGGCCCTCCAGTCCTCGCGGTAGGCGTAGTCGTTCCACTCGGGGATGAGGTTCCCCAGCGGGCAGCCGTTGTGGCAGAACGGGATGCCGCAGTCCATGCAGCGGCCGGCCTGCTTGCTGATGATCGGGAGCAGCGAGCCCCGAACGTAGACCTCGTTCCAGTCCTTGACACGCTCGCCCGCGGGGCGGGTCTCGGCGACCTCGCGCCCGGTGGTCAGGAAGCCCTTGGGGTCAGCCATGGGTCGCCGCCTCCATCATCTTCTCGGTGGTCTCCTGCTCGGAGAGACCGGCGAGCTCAGCGGCTTCCTTGGCGGCGAGCACTGCCTTGTAGGTGGACGGGATGATCTTGCTGAAGCGGGAGACACCGCCGTCGGCGCTGTCCCACTCGGCAAGCAGCTTCTCGGCGACCGTGGACCCGGTCTCCTCCCGGTGACGGCGCACGACGTCGTGCAGCCACTGCTTGTCGCCGTCGGAGAGCGCCTCGATCGCGCCGAGGTTACCGACGTTGACGTTGTCGCGGTCCAGGTCGATGACGTACGCGACACCACCCGACATACCGGCGGCGAAGTTGCGTCCGGTCTCGCCGAGGACGACGGCGTGACCGCCGGTCATGTACTCGCAGCCGTGGTCGCCCACGCCTTCGGAGACGACCGTCGCGCCGGAGTTGCGGACGCAGAACCGCTCACCGGTGCGGCCGCGCAGGAACAGCTCGCCGCCGGTCGCGCCGTAGGCGATGGTGTTGCCCGCGATGGTGGAGTACTCGGCGAGGTGCTCGGCGCCGCGGTCCGGGCGGACGATGACTCGGCCGCCGGAGAGGCCCTTGCCCACGTAGTCGTTGGCGTCGCCCTCCAGTCGCAGCGTCACACCGCTCGGCACGAACGCGCCGAAGGACTGGCCGGCGGATCCGGTGAAGGTGATGTCGATGGTGTCCTGCGGCAGACCCGCGCCGCCGAACTTCTTCGTCACCTCGTGGCCGAGCATCGTACCGACGGTCCGGTTGATGTTCCGGATCGCGATCTGGGCCCGGACCGGCTGGGCGGCCTCGGCACTGTCCGCGTGCAGGGCGTCGGCAGCGAGCTTGATCAGCTCGTTGTCGAGGGCCTTGTCGAGACCGTGGTCCTGCTCGATCAGCTGGTGGCGGACCGCACCCTCCGGCAGCTCCGGGACGTAGAACAGGGGCTCCAGGTCGAGGCCCTGCGCCTTCCAGTGCGTGATCGCGCGCTCGGTGTCCAGCAGCTCGGCGTGGCCGACGGCCTCTTCGATCGTGCGGAAGCCGAGCTCGGCGAGGAGCTCACGGACTTCCTGAGCGATGAACTCGAAGAAGTTGACGACGTATTCGGCCTTGCCGGAGAACCGGTCGCGCAGGACCGGGTTCTGGGTGGCGATGCCGACCGGACAGGTGTCGAGGTGGCAGACACGCATCATGACGCAGCCGGAGACGACGAGCGGCGCGGTCGCGAAACCGAACTCCTCGGCGCCCAGCAGCGCGGCGATGATGACGTCGCGGCCGGTCTTCAGCTGGCCGTCGGTCTGCACGACGATGCGGTCGCGCAGGCCGTTGAGCAGCAGGGTCTGCTGCGTCTCGGCGAGGCCGAGCTCCCAGGGGCCGCCCGCGTGCTTCAGCGAGGTGAGCGGGGAGGCGCCTGTTCCACCGTCGTGGCCGGAGATCAGGACGACGTCCGCGTGCGCCTTGGAGACACCCGCGGCGACTGTGCCGACGCCGACCTCGGAGACCAGCTTCACGTGGATGCGGGCCGCCGGGTTGGCGTTCTTGAGGTCGTGGATCAGCTGAGCCAGGTCCTCGATGGAGTAGATGTCGTGGTGCGGTGGCGGGGAGATCAGACCGACACCCGGGGTGGAGTGCCGGGTCCTGGCGACCCACGGGTAGACCTTGTGGCCGGGCAGCTGGCCGCCCTCGCCGGGCTTGGCGCCCTGCGCCATCTTGATCTGGATGTCGTCCGCGTTGACCAGGTACTCGCTGGTCACACCGAAGCGGCCGGAGGCGACCTGCTTGATGGACGAGCGGCGCGCCGGGTCGTACAGCCGGTCGGCGTCCTCGCCGCCCTCACCGGTGTTGGACTTGCCGCCCAGCTGGTTCATGGCGATGGCGAGGGTCTCGTGCGCCTCGCGGGAGATCGAGCCGTAGGACATGGCGCCGGTCGAGAACCGCTTGACGATGTCGGAGACGGACTCGACCTCGTCGATGGAGATCGCCTCGCGGTCCGACTTGCCGTTCTCATGCGTCTTGAGGGCGAACAGGCCGCGGAGCGTCATGAGGCGCTCGGACTGCTCGTTCACCCGGTCCGTGTACTTCTTGAAGATGTCGTACCGCTTGTTGCGCGTGGCGTGCTGCAGGCGGAAGACCGTCTCCGGGTCGAAGAGGTGCGGCTCGCCCTCCCGCCGCCACTGGTACTCGCCGCCGATCTCCAGCGCGCGGTGCGAGGCGGAGATGCCGGAGGCAGGGTACGCCTTGGCGTGCCGGGCGGCGACCTCCTTGGCGACGACGTCGAGTCCGGCGCCGCCGATCTTGGTGGCGGTGCCGTTGAAGTACTTCGCGACGAAGGCCTCGTCCAGGCCGACGGCCTCGAAGACCTGGGCGCCGCGGTAGGAGGCGACGGTGGAGATGCCCATCTTGGACATGACCTTCAGGACGCCCTTGCCGAGCGCGTAGATCAGGTTTCGGATGGCCTTCCCGGGCTCGATGCCCTCGATGAACGTACCGGCCCGGACCAGGTCCTCGACGGACTCCATCGCCAGGTACGGGTTGACCGCGGCGGCGCCGTAACCGATCAGCAGCGCGACGTGGTGGACCTCGCGGACGTCCCCGGCCTCCACCAGCAGACCCACCTGGGTGCGCTGCTTGGTGCGGATGAGGTGGTGGTGGACGGCCGAGGTGAGCAGCAGCGACGGGATCGGCGCGTGCTCGGCGTCGGAGTGCCGGTCGGACAGGACGATCAGGCGGGCGCCGTTCTCTATGGCGGCGTCGACCTCGCTACAGATCTGCTCGATCCGCGCGGCGAGGGCCTCACCGCTGCCGCTGACCCGGTAGAGACCGGAGAGCGTGGCGGCCTTCATGCCCGGCATGTCGCCATCGGCATTGATGTGTATCAGCTTGGCCAGCTCATCGTTGTCGATCACCGGGAACGGCAGCGTGACGCTGCGGCACGACGCGGCGGTCGGCTCCAGCAGATTGCCCTGCGGGCCGAGCGTGGAGCGCAGCGAGGTGACGAGCTCCTCGCGGATGGCGTCCAGCGGCGGGTTGGTGACCTGCGCGAACAGCTGGGTGAAGTAGTCGAAGAGCAGCCTGGGGCGCTCGGACAGGGCAGCGATCGGCGAGTCCGTACCCATGGAGCCGAGCGGCTCGCCGGCGGTGCGGGCCATCGGCGCGAGGATGACGCGGAGCTCTTCCTCGGTGTAGCCGAAGGTCTGCTGGCGGCGGGTGACGGAGGCGTGCGTGTGCACGATGTGCTCGCGCTCGGGGAGATCCTCGAGCTCGATCTCGCCGGTCTCCAGCCACTCCCGGTACGGCTGCTCGGCGGCGAGGCCCGCCTTGATCTCGTCGTCCTCGATGATGCGGCCCTCGGCGGTGTCGACGAGGAACATCTTGCCGGGCTGCAGGCGGCCCTTGCGGACCACCTTCGCGGGGTCGATGTCCAGGACCCCGACCTCGGAGGAGAGGACGACGAGGCCGTCGTCGGTGACCCAGTAACGGCCCGGGCGCAGACCGTTGCGGTCGAGGACCGCGCCGACCTGGGTGCCGTCGGTGAAGGTGACGCAGGCCGGGCCGTCCCAGGGCTCCATCATCGTGGAGTGGTACTGGTAGAAGGCGCGGCGGGCCGGGTCCATGGAGTCATGGTTCTCCCACGCCTCGGGGACCATCATCAGCACCGAGTGCGGCAGCGAGCGGCCGCCGAGGTGGAGCAGCTCCAGGACCTCGTCGAAGGAGGCGGAGTCGGAGGCGTCCGGGGTGCAGACGGGGAAGATCCGGTCGAGCTGCTCGCTGCCGAAGAGGCTCGACGCCAGCTGAGACTCGCGGGCCTTCATCCAGTTGCGGTTGCCCTTGACCGTGTTGATCTCGCCGTTGTGCGCGACGAAACGGTACGGGTGGGCGAGCGGCCAGCTCGGGAAGGTGTTCGTGGAGAAACGCGAGTGGACCAGCGCGACCGCGGTGGCGAAGCGGCGGTCGGAGAGGTCCGGGAAGAACGGCTCCAGCTGCCCGGTGGTGAGCATGCCCTTGTAGACGATCGTGCGGGCGGAGAGTGAGGGGAAGTACACCCCGGCCTCACGCTCGGCGCGCTTGCGCAGCACGAAGGCCTTGCGGTCGAGCGCGATGCCGGCGCTCGTACCGTCGGCAACGAAGAGCTGCCGGAATTCGGGCATGGTGGCGCGGGCGCCATTGCCGAGGAAATCGGGGGTGACCGGGACCTCGCGCCAGCCGAGGACCTTGAGGCCCTCCTCGGCGGCGATCTTCTCAAGCTTCTGGACGGCCTCGGTGGAGTCGTCCGCGGGCAGGAAGGCGATACCGACGGCGTAGGCACCAGCCTCCGGGAGGTCGAAGGGGACCTCTTCGCGGAGGAAGGCGTCGGGCACCTGGAGCAGGATTCCGGCGCCGTCACCCGAGTCGGGCTCGGATCCGGTGGCGCCGCGGTGTTCGAGGTTGCGCAGTACGGTAAGCGCCTGCTCGACCAGCTCATGGCTGGCCACACCGGTCAGAGTGGCCACGAACCCGACGCCACAGGCGTCGTGCTCGTTGCGGGGGTCGTACATCCCCTGCTGGGCGGGGCGACCGTCCATGGGCGACCAGGCGTCGGAACGCATCGGCTCTCCCGTCGTCGTCGTGGCATATGCAGTGCCGAGGGACGACGTTGGCCCTCTGCGAAATTTCATGCAGGTTACATAATGGGGCGCTTCTCAAGAAGCGGAAAGTCCGTTCCAATATGCGGACACCGCTCGCGGAGCGGCGGGGGTTTGGGTCGCAGTCGGAGGATCGGCGCCCGGGGAGACCGCAGAGAGCAGGCGTCGTTGCCTGCGGTGTCTACGCCTCATGCCCGGCGGAAAAGGAATCGAAACCGCCGAGTAACGGCTACTTATACGGAGCCTTGTATAGGCACTCATTTTACGCCTGCGGAGGGGGCCCCGCCCAGAGGCGGCGGCCAAGACGTACGTCACACGGACGGCGCCCGGGTTACGGGCATGATCTCCACGCCCGCCCCGGACCGTCCATGCGCCATGCCGGACGGGCGCCACAACCGGTCCCGTCCGGCTCGCGAGGGCACATAGCGGACAGAACGGCGAACGCAGGCCCGGTCACACTCCCATGCGGAGCGAATGGGACTCCCCTGCTCGAGCGAAGCCGGGAGCTTGGGGGAAGGCCGACGGCAGCGCCGCATAGGTGCGTGCCGAACCCCGCGAGCCCCGCGTGATCCGAACGAGCGACCCCCAGGGCTGTCCCGTAATACCTGCCGGACCGGACAGCCCTCGGACCGACCGGCACATGGGGGCGGCGTCCCCCATGTGCCGGTCGGTCTCAGCTCCCGACGGCCACGCCGAACACCATGCCCAGCCCGTACGTGACCGCCGCAGCCGTACCGCCGAGCACCAGCTGCCGCAGCCCGCTGAACCACCAGCTGCGCGCCGTCACCCTGGCCACCACCGCGCCGCAGCCGAAGAGCCCGATGAGCGCCAGCAGCACCGCGGGCCACAGGGCGTGCGCTCCGAGCAGATACGGCAGTACGGGCAGCAGCGCACCCAGCGCGAACGCGCCGAACGACGACACAGCGGCGACGAGCGGAGACGGCAGATCGCTCGGGTCGATGCCGAGCTCCTCCCGGGCGTGTATTTCCAGGGCCTGCTCAGGATCGCGGGACAGCTGCCGGGCGACCTCGCGGGCGAGTCCGGGCTCGACGCCGCGGGACTCGTACAGCGCGGCGAGCTCTTCCATCTCGTCCACCGGATGCTTGCGCAATTCGCGGCGCTCGACATCGAGTTCGGCCTCGACGAGCTCTCGTTGCGAAGCGACGGAGGTGTACTCGCCTGCCGCCATGGAGAACGCGCCGGCGGCCAGGCCCGCCAGACCGGTGATCACGAGCGTCTGCTGGGACACCGAGCCGCCCGCGACGCCGGTCATCAGCGCCAGGTTGGAGACGAGCCCGTCCATCGCACCGAAGACCGCCGGGCGCAGCCAGCCGCCGTTCACATCACGGTGGGTGTGGTTGTCACGATGCGCCTCGTGCAGGACGGCGTCGGTCTCGATGATGGACACAGCTCTCCCCTTCTCCGGCAGCGGGATTCACTCGCTCCGCCCCCTCAACACCATCGAAAGTACGCACGAAAAGAGCCCCCCGCCAGCAAGCCAGGCCGTACTTACCTGCCCTCTGACCAGGTAAGTACGGCCTGCCTCAGCAGAGGGACCCCGTCATCCGACTGGACCTTTTGTCACGTTTATCGGCCTTTGTCGGGCCTCCGCGTGGCACAGATCGGACAGGTACGAGAACTGGCTCGGTACGAGCGAAGGGTCGACGCGATGGAGTCGATTGCGGGTAATCCGGCAGGGCGGTGGACGGGCCGTACGAGCGCGGGCGGAACGGACGCGGGCAGGGCGGGCGCAGGCGGCGCAGCGGAGGCCGCACGGTACGACGCGGACACACCCGGCACGGGCCGACCGGCCCGTGCGGACGATGCCGAGCGCCTCAGCCGGACCGACCGGGCCCGCGGCGCGCTCCTCGGGCTCGCCGTGGGTGACGCCCTGGGCGCACCGGCGGAGAACCTGCGGCCGTCCGAGATCCGCCGCCGCTGGGGCCGGATCGAGGGCTTCGTCAGCGACGACCCGGCAGGCACCGATGACACGGAGTACGCGATCTTCTCCGGGCTGCTGCTCGCCCGGCACGGTTCGGCGCTGACCGTCACCCATGTCGAGCGGGCCTGGCACCTGTGGATCGCAGACCTGGACGAGGGGCCGTTCCGCGGCGCCGGGTTCAGCGAGCGCGGCACGCTGGAGAACCTGCGCCGGGGTCTCGCCGCCCCGATCTCCGCCCAGCACCGGCACGCCTGGAGCGACGGGCTCGCGATGCGGGCGGCGCCGTTCGGCGTGTTCGCGGCGGGCCGGCCCGCGGAGGCCGCGCGCCTGGTCGCGGTCGACGGCCGGGTCAGCCACGACGGCGAGGGCATCTACGGCGGCCAGGCGGTGGCGGCCGGAGTGGCCGCCGCGATGGTCGGTGCGGGGGTCGCATCCGTGATCGCGGCCGCGCTGTCCGTCGTACCGATGGACTCCTGGACGGCGCGCTCGCTGCGCCGCGCGGTGGCGGCCGCCCAGCGCACGTATCCCGACCGCCTCACCACGGAGCGGGCTGTGCGCTCCGCGGTGGTGGTCGGCGGATATCCATGGACGGATCTGGCTCCGGAGGCGGTCGGCCTGGCGTTCGGCGCGTTCGCGGCGGCGCGCGGCGATTTCCGTACGGCGGTGCTGACCGCCGTCAACATGGGCCGCGACGCGGACACGACGGCGGCCGTGGCGGGAGCGCTGGCCGGGGCACTGCACGGGGTGTCCGCGATCCCGCGGATCTGGGGCGAGGCGATCGGGCCGGTCCGGGGCAGCTGTCTGCCGTCGATGCGGGGCTACCACGTCCTGGACATCGCGGAGCTGCTCACGCCGGACGAGACGGACGAGGCGGACCCGACGGGCGGGTCCGGCAAGGCGGGCAGGGCAGCCGGCGGCGCAGGCGAACCGGCGGCGGTGGTGTCATGACCATTGCACGCGACACCCGCCGCACCGGCGACCCCGCCTCCCTCCCTGCCCAGCCCCTGCCGGGGCGCCGCGCCCGGATCGAGGGGCTGCTCCTCGGGCTCGCCTCGGGGGATGCCGCGGGGTGGCCGGCCGCGCGCCACCGGGCGGCCCGGATGCCGGAGTGGACCCGGCGCCTCACCCGGGAGCTCGACACCTTCGCCGAACAGAACGCCACCACCACCCTGCCCGTGCCGATCGCCCTCAATCAGCCACCCGAGCCGCTGCGGCTCGGGCCGTCGGACGATGCCGAATGGGCCGCGTTCGCCGCCGGGACCGTGCTCGCCTCGGAGGCAGGGTCGCTGCAGCACCTCTCCCCCGAGCGCCGGATGCAGGCCGCCATCGACCTCTCCTGGAACGCACTGGCCGCTGAGGTCGCCGCGGCTGCCGCGCAGGCGCCGGAGGTCGAGTCGGCGGTCCTCCCCCTGCGCGCCCGGATCTCGGTCCGGGCGGGGCTCGGCAATCTCGCCGCAGGGCTGCGGCCGCCCGCCACCGGCCACGACAACCCGCACTATTTCGACGACGCGGCCTGTGTCCGGGCCGCCGTGCTGGCGGTCGTCCACCCCGGCGAGCCCGGACCCGCCGCTGAACTCGCCGAGTTCGATGCTCGATACACCCAGGACGGCGACGGTGTGCACGGCGCCCGTGCGATGGCCGCCGCGATCGCCGAGGCGCTGGGCGGGGCCGATGTCGACACCGTGGTGAACGCCGCACTCGCCCAGCTCCCCGACGGCACCGAGATCGCCCGCAATGCCGCCCACGCCGTCCGGATCGCCCGGGACTTCGTCGGCGAGGCGGCGGGCGCCTTCGCGCTCGTACCGGTGCTGGAGCATCAGATCGTCGATCATGTGTACAGCTACGGGATCGCCGCCGCCGAGACCGTGCCGGTCGCGCTCGCCCTCGCCACCGCCGCCCGGGGCGAGATCGCCCAGGCCATTCCGGCGGCGGCCTGCCTGTCGCGGGTCGCGGACTCGGCGCCCGCCCTGGCCGGTGCGCTGACCGGCGCGCTCGGCGGCATCGCCACCGTCCCGGACGGCTGGCGCGAGGCCTGCCGCACGCTCGCCGGGTGCGCGCTGCCCCGACTCGCGGGCACGGATCTCATCGAACTCGCCGGGCTGCTGACAGACACGGAACCAGCCCCTCCGGGTGGACAATTCGGGCATGACGCCCATGAAGCTCATGACGCCTCCAGGGAACAGACCACCCACCGCCCTCGCCCTCGATGAACGAATCAGCGGCGCCCTCGTCGGCGCCGCCGTCGGCGACGCGCTCGGCGGCCCGGTCGAGGGCCGGTCCGCCGAGCAGATCACCGAACGCCACGGCGGCCGGGTCACCGGTATCGTCGGCCCGTGGGACGGCGACGACTGGCGCACCGCCCGCCCCATCGCCCCGTACTACAAGGGCGACGGGCACGTCACCGACGACACCTTGATGACCCATGCGCTGGTACGGGTGTACGGCGCCGTACGGGACCATCTCGACGCGTACTCCGTGGCCGACCACCTCGTACCGGAACTGATCGCGAACCCCCGCTGGATTCCGGAGCTGCAGGCCGAGGCGCTGCCGCTGCAACGGGTCTTCCTCGCCGAGAAGTGGATCGTCGCCCGGCTCCACTACGGCCATGTCGATCCGCGCGAGGCGGGCTCCGGAAACATCGTGAACTGTGGTGCGGCGATGTACATGGCGCCGGTCGGACTGGTCAACGCCGCGCATCCGCGGGCCGCGTACGCCGAGGCGCTGGACCTCGCGGGCGCCCATCAGTCGTCGTACGGGAGGGAGGCGGCCGGGGTCTTCGCTGCGGCCGTAGCCGCCGCCTGCGCACCGGACGCGACGCCCGCCACCGTCGTCGACACCTGCCTGTCGCTCTCCAAGGACGGAACCCGGGCCGCCATCGAGGCCGTGTGCGAAGTGGCCGTCCAGCACCAGGACTTCGAGACGGCGCTGGCGCCGCTGCGTGCCGCGGTGGCCCCCTTCGACACCGTCGGACCCGACTACCGCGCCCCGTCCCTCGGCGCCCGCCGACCGTCCCGGCTGCACGCCATCGAGGAGTTGCCGATCGCCCTGGGAATGCTGCTCGTCGCGGACGGCGACTACCGGCACGCGGTGCTCGGATCGGTGAACTACGGCCGCGACTGCGACTCGATCGCCACGATGAGCGGCGCGCTCGCGGGCGCGCTGCACGGCGAAGCGGCGATCCCCGCCACCTGGGTGAAAACGGTGGCGGAGGCCAGCCGCCTCGATCTGCACGCGCCGGCGCGGACGCTGACGGACGTCGCCCGCGAGGTGTTCGTACGGGACACCGCCCGGCGGCGTGCGCACGAGGCGGCGTTCGCGGCACTGGCAGGCACGCCATGACCGTGCGGGTCACCTGGGTGCAGCCCGAGGACCTGATCGGGCACGAGCTGCGCCAGGCAGCCGAGGACGGCCGGGACGCGCGGCACATCGAGCGCCGGTGGTACGCGGCGGGTGGCGCACCCGCCCCGGAGCGCGCGGGCGCATCGAAATCCCCCGCGCCACCCGCCCTGCGCGCGCTCGCCGAGCGCCTGCTCGACGAACTCGCCGGGCTCACCTCGCCGCTGCATGTCGACGAGCCGACGGACCTCGCCGCGATCCGGGCGGCCTGCCCGGACTGGCCGGCGCCCCGCACGCCGCCTCCACCGGCCGGTACGGCCCCGCTGGAGGCGGCGTGGCTGGGGCGTGCGGCCGGCTGCCTGCTCGGCAAACCCGTCGAGAAGCTGCCCCTGGTGGGGATCCGTGCGCTGGCCCGGGCCACCGGGAACTGGCCGCTCACCACCTGGTTCACCGCGAAGGGCCTGCCCGCCGCACTGGCAGCCGCCCACCCCTGGAACCGTCGCTCCGCACCCACCTCGCTCGCCGAGAACATCGACGGGATGCCCGAGGACGACGACCTCAACCACCCGCTCCTGACCGTGCTGTTGATCCAGCGGCACGGGCCTTCGTTCGGTACCGCCGATCTCGCCCGGCTCTGGCTCGACGAACTCCCCGCCGGCCGTACGTTCACCGCCGAGCGGGTCGCGTACCGCAATCTCCTCGACGGCATCGAACCGCCGGACACCGCCCGGCACCGCAACCCGTTCCGGGAGTGGATCGGCGCCCGGATCCGCGCCGACGTGCACGGCTGGACCCACCCCGGCGACCCGGCGGCCGCCGCCGAGCAGGCACACCGGGACGCGGTCCTCACACACACCGGCAACGGTGTGTACGGGGCGATGTTCACCGCCGCGACGCTCGCCGAGGCAGCCGGCGGAGACGCGGACGTGCACGGCTGCCTGGCGGCCGGTCTGCGCGTCGTGCCGCCCCGCTCGCGGTTTGCGCACGCGGTCCGCACCGGGATCGACGCGGCCCGCGGTGAGGAGGACTTCGACGAGGTGGTCGACCGGCTGCACGCCGAGTTCGGCGCGTACCACTGGGTCCATGAACTGCCCAACGCCGCACTGCTCGCCGCCGCCCTCACCCACGCCGACGGCGACTTCTCCGGCTCCATCTGCCGCGCGGTGGCGGGTGGTTGGGACACCGACTCGAACGGTGCGACCGCCGGTTCACTGACCGGTCTGCTGGCCGGCCGGCCCGAGGCGCTGCCCGGCCGATGGACCACCCCGCTGGGGAACCGGCTCGCCACGTCCGTCCCCGGATTCGACTCCATCGGCTTCGACGCACTCGCCGAAATGACCCACCGGCTCATCCACGAGGAGGCACGCCGCCCATGACCGGCATCGCGGTGCTCGGCAGCACCAATATGGACCTTGTCGCCTACGTCGCACGGCCTCCGCAGCGCGGAGAGACCGTCACCGGGCGGGAGTTCTGCACCGTCCCCGGCGGCAAGGGCGCGAACCAGGCCGTCGCCGCCGCCCGCGCGGGCGGCGACGTGATGATGATCGGCGCGGTCGGTGACGACGCGTACGGTGCGCGGCTGCGGTCCGGACTGGAGCACGCGGGCGTGGACACCGACCTGCTGCACACCGCGGAGGGCCCCAGCGGCACCGCGCACATCGTCGTCGACGACGCGGGCGGCAACTCGATCGTGGTGATCCCCGGCGCCAACGGCACCGTCACCTCCCTCGGCCCCGGCGAGAAGGCCGCCATCGCGGGTGCCGACCTGCTGCTCCTGCAGCTGGAACTGCCGCTGCCCACCGTGCTGGAAGGGGCGCGGGTCGCCCATGCGCAGGGTGTACGGACGATTCTCACCCCCTCCCCCGTGCAATCGCTGCCGGACGAACTCTTCGACGCCATCGATCTCCTGATTCCCAATGAGCACGAGGCCGCCGCGCTCTCCGGGCGCTCCGAACCCCACGCGGCTGCGGACGTCCTGCTCCGGCAGGTCCCCGAGGTGGTCATCACGCTCGGCGCGAGGGGCTGCCTGTACGCGTCCCGGGGCACCGAAAAGATCCACTTCCCCGCGCCCGAGGTCACCGCCGTGGACACCACCGGCGCCGGGGACACCTTCGTCGGCACGCTCGCCGTGGCGCTCGGCGAGGGGCGTTCCGTACCGGACGCACTGGCCTGGGCGTCGTCGGCCGCCGCACTGTGTGTGCAGAGGCCGGGTGCCTCGACCTCCATGCCGTACCGCAGCGAGATCGACGCCGCATGACCGCGCCCGGGGCAGCACCCCTCACCGGTCTGCGGGTCCTCGAACTCGCCACGCTCTTCGCGGGCCCCCTCGCGGCCACCATGCTCGGCGACTTCGGCGCCGAGGTGATCAAGGTCGAACATCCGCGCAGGCCCGATCCGTCGCGCGGGCACGGCCCCGCGAAGGACGGCATCGGTCTGTGGTGGAAGCTGCTCGGCCGCAACAAACGCAATCTGACCCTCGACCTCTCCGCTCCCGGCGGGCGCGACGTCCTGCTGCAGCTGGCCGCATCCACCGATGTGATCATCGAGAACTTCCGGCCGGGGACGCTGGAACGGTGGGGCATCGGCTGGGAGGAGCTGCACGCCGTCAACCCGCGGCTGGTGCTCACCCGGGTCACCGGCTTCGGCCAGTTCGGCCCGTACGCGCACCGCGCCGGCTTCGGCACCCTCGCCGAGGCCATGAGCGGGTTCGCCGCGATCACCGGGGAGCCGGACGGGCCGCCGACCCTTCCGCCCTTCGGGCTTGCCGACTCGATCGCGGCACTCGCCACCGCGTACGCCGTGATGGCGGCGCTGGCCGGGCGGGACCGCACCGGGAAGGGACAGGTCGTCGACATGGCGATCATCGAGCCGATCCTGACCGTGCTCGGCCCGCAGCCGATCTGGTACGACCAGCTCGGATACGTCCAGGAACGCACCGGCAACCGCTCGCGCAACAACGCCCCGCGCAATACGTACCGCACATCCGACGGTCAGTGGGTCGCCGTGTCCACGTCCGCCCAGTCGATCGCCGAACGGGTGATGCATCTGGTCGGCCGCGCGGAACTGATCGACGAGCCGTGGTTCGCCTCCGGCGCCACCCGCGCCGACCACTCCGACGAACTCGACGAGGCGGTCGGCGCCTGGATCGCCCGGCACACCCGCGACGACGCGATCTCCGCGTTCGAGAAGGCGGAGGCGGCCATCGCGCCGGTCCATGACATCCGGGACGTGATGGATGACCCGCAGTACCGGGCCCTGGACTCCATCACCGAGGTCCCCGACCCGGAGCTGGGCCCGCTGCGTATGCAGAACGTCCTCTTCCGGCTGTCCAGGACCCCCGGGGCGATCCGCTGGGCGGGCCGGCCGCACGGCGCGGACACCGACGAGATCCTCACCGGGCTCGGTCTGACCGATCCGGAAATCGCCGCACTGCGAGCGGGGAGTGTGCTGTGACCGCGACGGCAATGGTGCCTCTGACCTGGCTGTATGCCCCCGGGGACCGGCCGGACGTGGTGCGCAAGGCGCGCGAGTCGGGCGCAGACGTGGTGATCGTCGACCTGGAGGACGCGGTCGCGCCGGACCGCAAGGCGTATGCCCGGTCCGCCACTGCCGAACTCCTCGCCGAACCGCCCGCCGGCACGGACGGCGTGCCGATGCACGTCCGGGTCCACACCGAAACCGACATCCTGGCCCTGGCCGGACTGCCCGGCCTGGCCGAACTGCGGCTGCCCAAGATCACGCATGCCGCGACCGTCCATCACATCGCGGCTCTGGCGCCCGGCGTCGCGCTCTGTCCGCTGCTGGAGTCGGCGCTCGGCATCGAGCACGCGTACGCGATCGCGGCGTCCCACCCCCAGGTCCGCTCCATCGCCATCGGCGAGATCGATCTCCGGGCCGATCTGGGCGTACGGGACGACATGGGCCTGGACTGGTCGCGCAGCCGGGTGGTCGTTGCCGCCCGCGCGGCGGGGCTCGCCCCGCCGACCCAGTCGGTGTTCCCGGACGTCCTGGACCTGGACGGGCTGTGGCAGTCCTGTGTGCACGGGAGGGCGCTGGGGTTCGTCGGCCGGGCGGCGATCCACCCCCGGCAGCTGCCGGTCATCGAACGGGCGTTCCGGCCGACGGCGGAGGAGATCGAGGCGGCGCAGGAGATCGTGGCCGCGGCACTGACGGACGCGGGTGCGCTGGCGCTGCCGGACGGCCGCTTCGTGGACGCGGCGGTGGTGGCCTCGGCCCGCCGGACGCTGGCGCTGGCGGAACGGGTGGGGTGACGGCGGAAAATCCAGCCCCTCCGGCGATCGAGGAGCGGGGGTCCGGGCGCACAGACCCTGGTGGGGAACAGCAAAAGGCCCCGAGCCGCTTCTTGGACCGGGGCCTTTCGTACAGATGGGTGGCGTCAGGCTTTCTTCGCTGCCTCTGCGGTGCCGTTCTTCTCCGGCTCCTCGGTGTCGGGCGCCTCCGCATCCGGCACCTCGGCACCGGGCGCTTCCGCATCGCCGTCGCCGCCGTCGCGGTCTGCGTCACCGGCGGCATCCGCGGCGGGCGCCGCGTCCTCGACGCCCGCGGCGTCCTCGACCGCTCCCGGCTCGACGATCTCCTCGCGCCCCGGCCGTACCTTCGCCGAGACCACCATGTACGTCACCGCCAGCACGAACATGATGAGAGCGGTCCACACGTTCAGGCGCAGGCCCAGGATGTGGTGCGCCTCGTCGACCCGCATGTACTCGATCCAGGCACGACCCGCGCAGTACGCCGCGACGTACAGCGCGAACGCCCGCCCGTGTCCGAGCTTGAAGCGGCGGTCCGCCCAGATCACCAGCAGGGCGACGCCCACGCACCACAGCGACTCGTACAGGAACGTCGGGTGGTACGTTCCGGCGACCCGGTTGGGACCTTCGCTGATCTTCAGTGCCCACGGCAGGTCCGTCGGCTTTCCGTACAGCTCCTGGTTGAACCAGTTGCCCCAGCGGCCGAACGCCTGGGCGATGGCGATGCAGGGGGCGAGCGCGTCGGCCCAGGCGGGCAGCGGGATCCCTCGACGGCGGCAGCCGATCCAGGCGCCGACCGCCCCGAGCGCGATCGCCCCCCAGATACCGAGGCCTCCCTGCCAGATCTTGAAGGCGTCGACCCAGTTCTCACCGTCGCTGAAGTACAGCTGGTAGTCGGTGATGACGTGGTAGAGCCGGCCGCCGACGAGACCGAAGGGCACGGCCCAGACGGCGATGTCGGCCACCGTGCCGGCTCTGCCGCCCCGGGCGATCCAGCGCTTGTTGCCGAACCAGACGGCGACAAACACACCGATGATGATGCAGAACGCGTAGCCGCGAAGCGGGATCGGGCCGAGATTGATCACGCCGGTCGACGGACTGGGAATGTAGGCAAGGTCCATGGCAGGGTCGACGCTACCTTGCCGGGCGGGAGGTGCGGCAACCCGCCCGACAACTTCTGGGTAACGAGCCGGTCATCTATGCCCCACCCGGCCGACCCCGAGCCCGCATCCGCGGGGTGCCTCAGGAAACGGACGGCGACGGGGTGACCTTCGCCGGCCGCTTGCCCTTGTTGGCCTCGGCGACCCACTTCTTCAGGTTCGCCGCGGTGATCGGTTCGTTCCCCTTCTTCGGGAAGATCGATTCACCGTTGAGGAGCGCTGTCGGCGTGCCCCCGAATCCACCGCTCTGGAACGCGGCGTGGGACTTCTGGACCCAGGTGTTGTGCGTGCCGTCCTCCACGCAACTGCGGAAGGCGGGCGTGTCGAGGCCCGGGACCTTGCCCGCCAGGTCGATCAGCTTGCTGCTCTTGCCGAAGGCGTCGTCGGTCTCCGGCGGCTGATTGCGGTAGAGGACGTCGTGGTACGCGGAGAACTTCCCGACGTCCTGTGCGCAGGCGGCCGCATTGGCCGCGTCCAGCGATCCGGTGCCGCCGAGGTTGCCGTCGATGAGCGTGACCAGGTGGTACTGGACCTTGATCTGTCCGGTGTTCTCCAGCTCGTGGATCGTGTCCCGGAACGCATTCTCGAACTGGGCACAGACCGGGCAGCGGAAGTCCTCCCAGACCGTGAGCGTGGACGGGGCGTCGTCCGCACCCACCTGGATGACCAGGCTGTCCTTGCCGGTCGCCCCCGACGGTGCGACCGCGGGCCCCGACTCGCTCGCCTTGTTGCCCTTGCCTCCCGAATTCGCGGCGATCACGCCGATGACCGCGGCCAGCGCCAGCACACCCACCACGGCGGCCGAGACGATCAGCGCGCGTCGGCGGCGCTCGCGCGCCTTCTCCTGCTCGCGCCGCTCGACGAGCCGGTCGCGCGCGGTCCTTTTTCCCTCTTGGTTCTTCTCGCTCACACCCGCAGCAACGAACCGGGGAGGCACGTGCGTGCCTCCCCGGCCCCAGGTCCACCCGTATGGATTACACCCGATGTCAGCGCTTTCGAACGCCTTCGGCCAATTCGCCCGCCAATGAGCGGACCGCGGCGAGACCGGACGCCTCGTCGGGGGCGTCCAGGATCCGCTTGACGAAGGCTGAGCCGACGATCACCCCGTCGGCGAAGACGGCGACCTCGGCGGCCTGCTGGGCGTTCGAGACGCCGAGGCCGACGCAGACCGGGAGCTCGGTCGTGGCGCGGGTGCGCCGGACCACGTCCTGAGCCTGCTCGCCGACCGATTCGCGGGTGCCGGTGACCCCCATCAGCGAGGCCGCGTAGACGAAGCCGGAGCCGGCCGCGGTGATGGCGGTGAGGCGCTCGTCCTTGCTGCTCGGTGCGACGACGAAGACGGTCGCAAGACCGTGCTTGTCGGCGTGCTCGCGCCATGCCGAGGACTCCTGGACCGGCAGGTCGGGCAGGATGCACCCGGCGCCGCCCGCCTCGGCGAGCTCGGCGGTGAACCGCTCGATGCCGTACCGGTCGATGGGGTTCCAGTACGTCATGACAAGGATCGGGACGCCGGTCGCCTCGTACGCCTCGCGGACCGTACGCATCACGTCGGCGATCTTCACGCCGCCGCGCAGAGCGATGTCGTCGGCGGTCTGGATGACCGGCCCGTCGAGCACGGGGTCGCTGTGCGGCAGCCCCACCTCGACGACGTCGGCGCCACCGGCGACAACGGCCTTGACAGCCTCGATGCCGCCGTCGACCGTCGGGAACCCGGCCGGCAGGTAGGCGATGAGTGCGGCACGGTCCTCCGCCTTGGCGGCGGCGAGGGCGGCACTCAGCAGCTTGATGTTGCCATTCACCTGGCGTCCTCCTCGATCTCGGCGTCGCCGTTCCCCGCGTCCGCCTCGACGGTCGCGTCCGCGTCGTACAGCCCGAAGTAGCGGGCCGCCGTGTCCATGTCCTTGTCGCCGCGGCCGGACAGGTTGACCACGAGGAGCCCGTCCTTGCCGAACTCCTTGCCGACCTCCAGGGCTCCGGCCAGCGCGTGGGCGCTCTCGATGGCCGGGATGATCCCTTCGGTGCGGGAGAGCAGCAGCAGCGCCTGCATGGCGGCGTCGTCCGTGACCGCGCGGTACTCGCCGCGGCCGATGTCCTTGAGGTACGCGTGCTCGGGGCCGATGCCCGGGTAGTCCAGACCGGCCGAGATGGAGTACGGCTCGGTGATCTGGCCCTCGTCATTCTGGAGGACGTAACTGCGCGACCCGTGCAGGATGCCGGGCTCGCCCGCGGTCAGGGTCGCCGCGTGCTCGCCGGTCTCCACGCCGTGTCCGGCGGGCTCGCAGCCGATCAGCCGGACGTGCGCGTCCGGGATGAAGGCGTGGAACAGGCCGATGGCGTTGGAGCCGCCGCCGACACAGGCGATCGCGGCGTCCGGCAGCCGGCCGGTCCGTTCCAGTACCTGCCGTCGGGCCTCGACGCCGATGACGCGGTGGAAGTCGCGGACCATTGCCGGGAAGGGGTGCGGGCCCGCGACCGTCCCGAAGAGGTAGTGGGTGCGGTCCACATTGGCGACCCAGTCGCGGAACGCCTCGTTGATGGCGTCCTTGAGCGTGCGGGAGCCGGATTTCACGGCGACGACCTCAGCGCCGAGCATCCGCATCCGTGCCACGTTCAGCGCCTGCCGCTCGGTGTCGATCTCGCCCATGTAGATGGTGCATTCGAGGCCGAAGAGGGCGCACGCAGTCGCGGTGGCGACGCCGTGCTGGCCCGCGCCGGTCTCGGCGATGACCCGGGTCTTGCCCATGCGCTTGGTGAGCAGCGCCTGGCCAAGCACATTGTTGATCTTGTGCGAGCCGGTGTGGTTCAGGTCCTCGCGCTTGAGGAAGATCCGGGCGCCGCCCGCGTGCTCGGCGAAGCGCGGCACCTCGGTCAGCGCACTGGGCCGGCCGGTGTAGTTGACCATGAGCTCATTGAGCTCGGCGGCGAAGGCCGGGTCGGCCTTGGCCTTGTCGTACTCGACGGCGACCTCGTCCACGGCGGCGACGAGCGCCTCCGGGATGAACTTGCCGCCGAACGCACCGAAGTAGCCCTCGGCGCTGGGGATCAGACCCTCGGGGTCTGGAATGAAGAAGTCAGATGACATCCGACGTGCTCCTCGTCATGGCAACGGGTGGGTTCACCGTATGCGCCGTCGGCAGAGCGCCGCCGCGACCGGAACGGTCGGACGGTTCGGTCGTACGTACGACAGGGTGGTGGGAGTACGTCGGCCGGGGCTCGCTACAGCGCGGTTCCTGTGCGCCATCGCATGCCGTTGACCTGGCCGGGCTCGTCGCCGATCACGTACCGCACCCGCCGTCCGTGCACACGGCGCGCGGGGGCGCGGCAGCCGCGGGGGCGGCAACCGCGTGCCAGCGGCGCGTGCGGGTCCCTGGCAGCCGTCACCACGGCCAGGCGCAGGCGCGGCCGGGTGCGGGGCAGGGGGCGGTCGGCGGACATGGTGCGGGTCAGCCCCGTCCGTGCCGCAGGGCCGGGTGGGCGCCAGCGGCGACCAGGTCGGCGACTGCGGTCCGCGGGTCGCGGCCGGTGACCAGGGACTCGCCGACGAGTACGGCGTCGGCACCGGCGTTGGCGTAGGCGATGAGGTCGTGCGGGCCGCGGACACCGGACTCGGCGACCTTGACGATGCCCGCCGGGATCTCGGGGGCGACACGCTCGAAGGTGGAGCGGTCAACCTTGAGGTCCTTCAGATTGCGCGCGTTGACACCGATGATCTTCGCTCCGGCGTCGACGGCGCGCTCCGCCTCCTCCTCGTCGTGCGCCTCGACCAGCGGCGTGAGGCCGATGGACTCGGCGCGCTCGATCAGGGAGACGAGGGCCTCCTGGTCGAGGGCGGCGACGATCAGCAGGGCGAGGTCGGCGCCGTAGGCGCGGGCCTCCCAGAGCTGGTAGGAGGTGACGATGAAGTCCTTGCGCAGGATCGGGATGTCGACCTTGGCGCGGACGGCCTCCAGGTCGGCGAGCGAACCGCCGAAGCGGCGCTCCTCGGTGAGGACGGAGATGACGGACGCGCCACCGGCCTCGTAGTCCGCGGCCAGTGCGGCCGGGTCGGCGATCGCCGCGAGAGCTCCCTTGGAGGGGCTGGAGCGCTTGACCTCGCAGATGACGGTCACGCCCTCGCCGCGCAGGGCGGCGACTCCGTCCTTGGCCGCCGGAGCGCGCGCCGCGCGCTCCTTGAGCTCGTCGAGGCTGACACGCGCCTGCCGCTCTGCGAGGTCGGCGCGGACGCCGTCGATGATCTCGTCGAGCACACTCACGCGAGCGGCCCCCTTCCGGGACGGTGATGAGGGAACAGGATCAGCCATCTCGATGGTATCCGCAGGAGGGCCGAGGGCCCGCATCCGGCCGCCAAATGTCCCACTGGCTGGGCATTCACGGCGCCAGTACTGATCCGAACGGCAGATTCCGAACAACGGTGAAGATCAGCAGCACGGCGCCGATCCCCCACCAGTAGGCCGGTGCAAGGTTGATCCGTACGGGCATTCCTCTGCTCGCGCGGACGATCCAGACCACCCAGACGGCGGCGAAGATCGCGTAGCCGACAACAGCGAGGGCATTGGAGCCGAAGGCCGCGGCGATATCGCCGTGGGCAACGGCGTGGGCGCTGCGCAGCCCGCCGCAGCCGGGGCAGAACAGGCCGGTGACCTGCAGCATCGGGCACACCGGGTAGTGGCCCGGCTGGTTGGGGTCGACGGCGCCGACATAGCCGAAGGCCGCGATGACGGCGCCCATGACCGCCACCGGGGTGGCGATCCGTCGGAAGGGTGATGCGGGCACGGGCGGCGGCGGAAAGACCGGCGCCGGCTGACCGGGCGCCGGCACGAAGTCCGGCGCGGGCTGTCGACCGGACGGGCCCGGTGCGGCTGCGGGAGAAGGCGAGGCGTCCACCCGGTGATTGTCCCCGCTCACGCGGAAAGGCGCAGCCCGGCCCGGGCTGCGCCTTTCACGATGTTCCGACCGGCGTCAGGAAGACACCTGGGCCTGCCCGGCTCGCGCCCGGGCGGCGGCCATCTCGGGCGACTCCTTCGGCGCGCCGAGGCCGGCGGCCTTCATCGCGAAACCGACGATTGCGCCGATGAGGATGACCGCGAAACCGGCCCAGAAGCCGAGCGGGTTGGCCGCGACCATGAAGACGCCTGCGACGCAGAAGCCGATGAACGAGATGATGACACCGGTCCAGGCGGCCGGGGTGTGTCCGTGGCTGCTGCCCGCCATGAGTTGCTCCTCGTTGGTGTTGCGCTGTGGGTATCGCTGTACGCAAAGCTGGTGCCGCTGTGCTGCTGTGCAGAAAAGCTCAGAACCATTGTCCCGTACGCACGGGTACTGCGTGTGCTGGGGGTCGCACCCGGGTGTGCGTCCCCCGGTCACACCCCCGCTCGCGCCGGGAGGTCCTTCAGTGCGTCGGGTCCTCGCCGCGGTCCAGGGCCTTCCACAGGTCCTCGGGCCGGTCCGGGTCCGGGGCGGTGCGGGGGGCCTTGCGGGGGCGCGGAGTGCCGTCGCGTTCGTACCGGCCCGACATGGTCGGCCAGAGCTTCCCGTACCGCAGGGCGAGCAGCCCTGCGATGAGGATCAGCAGTCCGCCGGCGGCGGTGACGTACGGCCAGGCGGTGTGGCTGAGGGCGTCGATGGTGGCGGAGGTGTCGCCGGTGGTCTGCGCTGCCTTCTCGTCCAGGGCCGCGCTGTCGGAGGCGCCGAGGTAGGCACTCAGCCCGGCACCGAGGCCGCTGAGGGCGAGCAGCCCGGCGACGAGCAGCCGGCCGACGCTGCGGACGGCGAAGACTGCGACGAGGGCGGCCAGGCCGACGATGGCGAGTGCCGCCGGGAGTCCGGTGACGTCCTGGCCGTCGGCGGTCAGAGGCAGGGTGCCGCCGCCGACGGCGGCCTTGCCCTCGGCCCAGGTCTGGCCGGAGGCGAGAAGGACGACGGTGGCACCGACCGCCCCGAGAAACAGGCCGGCGGCCAGGCTGCGGCGGCTTCCCGTGGCGTCGGGCGCGGTGGCGGCCTGGGCACGGGGCTGGGGTACGGGGACAGCGCTCACGTACCCCACTATCCCTTACGGGTTCAGCCCGAGCTGCACATGGGGGTGGGCGACGCCGCCCCCATGTGCAGCTCGGGCTTCACCGTTCGTTGAGGCGGTTCGCCGTATGCACGGCACGCAGGACCGCGGCGGCCTTGTTGCGGCATTCGGTGTCCTCGGCGACCGGGTCGGAGTCGGCGACGATTCCCGCACCGGCCTGGACGTACGCGGTGCCGTCGCGCAGCAGCGCCGTACGGATCGCGATCGCGGTGTCGGAGTCCCCGGCGAAGTCGAGGTAGCCGACGCAGCCTCCGTAGAGTCCGCGGCGGGTGGGTTCGAGCTCCTCGATGATCTGCATGGCCCGCGGCTTGGGGGCGCCGGAGAGCGTCCCGGCCGGGAAGCATGCGGTCAGGACGTCGAAGGCGGTACGGCCTTCGGCGACGCGGCCGGTGACCGTGGAGACGATGTGCATCACGTGCGAGTACCGCTCGATCGACATGAAATCGACGACTTCGACACTGCCGGGCACACAGACCCGTCCCAGGTCGTTGCGGCCGAGGTCGACGAGCATCAGGTGCTCGGCGCGTTCCTTCGGGTCGGCGAGGAGCTCGTCGGCGAGCGCCTGGTCCTCCTGCGGGGTGGCGCCGCGGGGCCGGGTCCCGGCGATCGGGTGGACCATCGCCCGCCCGTCCTCGACCTTGACGAGGGCTTCGGGGCTGGAGCCCGCGACATCGAAGCCGTCGAACCGGAAGAGGTACATGTACGGCGACGGGTTGGTCGCGCGCAGCACCCGGTAGACGTCCAACGCGCTTGCCGTGCAGGGGGTTTCGAAGCGCTGCGACGGGACGACCTGGAACGCCTCGCCGGCCCTGATGCGCTCCTTCACGTCGACGACGGCGTCCTGGAAGGCCTGGCCGCCCCAGAGCGCGGTGTACTGCGGGAGCTCGGACGGCGGAAGGGCCGCGGGGGTGCTCTCGACCGGGCGGGAGAGGTCCGCCTCCATGGCGTCGAGCCGGGCGACGGCGTCGGCATACGCCTCGTCGACCCCGGTCTCCAGGTCGTTGTGGTTGATCGCGTTGGCGATCAGCAGGACGCTGCCGTCCCAGTGGTCGAGGACGGCGAGGTCCGAGGTGAGGAGCATGGTCAGCTCGGGAAGCTGCAGGTCGTCGCCTCCGTGCTCACCGATCCGCTCCAGTCGGCGCACGATGTCGTAACCGAGATAGCCGACCATGCCGCCGGTGAACGGCGGCATGCCGGAGTGCAGGTCGCGCGGGGTGTGCAGGGCCTCGACAGTGGCGCGCAGGGCGTCCAGCGGATCCCCGTCGACGGGGACGCCGACGGGCGGGGTGCCGAGCCAGTGCGCCTGCCCGTCGCGGACGGTGAGGGTGGCGGCGCTGCGGACGCCGATGAAGGAGTAGCGGGACCAGGTGCGGCCGTTCTCCGCGGATTCGAGGAGGAACGTGCCGGTGCGCTCGCCCGCGAGCTTGCGGTACAGCGCGACCGGGGTGTCGCCGTCCGCGAGAAGTCGGCGGCTGACGGGGATGACACGCCGGTCGGCGGCCAGCTTGCGGAAGGTCTCGAGATCCATGGCGGCTGACCCTACTGCCCCAGCGGGAGTACGTCTGCGTCGAAGCAGGTCCGGTCACCGGTGTGACAGGCGGCACCCGTCTGGTCGACCTTGACGAGGATGGTGTCCGCGTCGCAGTCGAGGGCGACGGACTTGACCACCTGGATGTGGCCCGAGGTGTCGCCCTTGACCCAGTACTCCTGGCGGCTGCGCGACCAGTAGGTGCAGCGGCCGGTGGTCAGGGTGCGGTGCAGGGCCTCGTCGTCCATCCAGCCGAGCATGAGCACCTCACCGGTGTCGTACTGCTGGGCGATGGCCGGGACGAGGCCGTAGGCGCCGCGCTTGAGGCGGGCGGCGACGGCGGGGTCGAGGTTCCCGGACGGCGGCGGAGTGCTGGGCGTGGGCGCGCTGGTCATGCGCCCATTGTGCCGTGGCCGCGGGGGCGGCTTCCTTCGGCGTCCACTGGGCGGACCGCGTGCGGCGGCCGTACGCTGGCCAGCATGTCGACCCATGCGAAGCGCGAACGACTTCTGCTCGCCGACCTGTTGGAGGCGGCGGGACCGGAAGCCCCGACCCTGTGCCAGGGCTGGACGACCCGGGATCTGGCCGCCCATGTGGTGGTCCGCGAGCGCCGGCCGGACGCGGCGGGCGGTGTGCTGCTGGACGTGCTGAAGAACCGCCTCGAACGCGTGCAGGCGGAGTACGCGGCCAAGCCGTACGAGGAGCTGATCCAGCTGATCCGTACCGGGCCGCCGCGGATGTCCCCGTTCGGCCTGAAGCAGATCGACGAAGCCGCCAACACCGTGGAGTTCTACGTCCACGCGGAGGATGTGCGCCGGGCCCAGCCGGACTGGTCGCGGCGGGAGCTGGACCCGGTCTTCGCCGATGTGCTGTGGTCGCGCGCCGAGAGGACGGCCCGGATGCTGGGCCGCAAGTCCCCGGTGGGGCTGGTGCTGCGCCGCCCGGACGGCCAGACGGCGGTGGCGCACAAGGGCACCCCGGTGGTGACGGTCACCGGCGAGCCGGGCGAGCTGTTGCTCTTCGCGTTCGGCAGGCAGAGCGCGGCGACGGTGGAACTCGAGGGCGACAAGGAGGCGGTGGCCCGGCTGCACACCGCGGAGCTGGGGATGTAGCGCGTACGGGTCCGGTCAGCGCGGCAGTTCCGCGCGGCGCAGCCGGGTGAAGGCCAGACCGGCCACCGCCCCGGACGCGCACACCACTGCGCTGGTGACGAAGACCGGGCCCGTCCCCCAGGCGGCGACGGCGGCTCCTGTGACCGGGAAGCTGAGCGGGGCGATCGCGTGGGTGAAGAGCGTCGAGACCGAGGTGACCCGGCCCAGGTAGGCGGGGTCGGTGACGGTCTGGATCAGGGCGCCGCACAGGGCGCCGCCGAGTCCGGCGAAGAGCCCGACGCAGGCGGCGATGGCGGTGGCGAGGCCCACCGAGGGGGCAAAGGCCAGGACGGCTGTGGCGAGTGCACCGACCAGTACCGTCAGGCACATGACGAGACCGGCCCGCGGCACGCGGCCGCGCACCGCGAGCAGCAGCGCCGACGCACCGGCTCCGATCCCGAACGCGGCGACGATCCAGCCCATGCCGGACGCCCCCCAGCCGCGCTGTCCGGCGAGCAGGACCAGGCCGAGGTTGAGGGGCCCGGCGAAGCCCAGCTCGCTGAGGGCCACGGCGAGCATGAGCGGTCCGAGCACCGGGTGGCGGCGGATGTGGCGCAGCCCGTCGGTCAGGTCGTGCCAGGCGGTTCCGGACGGTTCACCGGCTTCCGCTGCGGGCAGCGGGCTGATCCGCAGGGCAAGGAGCAACGGCAGCGACACAGCGAAGAGCACCCCGGCCGCGGCGAACGCGAGGGTCGGGCCGCCGAAAGCCACTGCGGCGCCACCGAGCGGGGCTCCGACGACATTGGCGGCACGGGAGGCGAGTCCGCGAAGTCCCTGGACGCGGGCCAGTTGTCCGGCGGCGGCGATCCGGGGCGGCAGGGCACCGACCGCGGGCAGGAAGAGGGCGTCGACCACGCCGAAGACGAGCGCGACGGCGACCAGCATCCACACCGCGGGTGAGGTGAACAGCAGCGCACCCGCCAGGCCCAGCACGACCAGACAGCGGGCGGCGTCGCTGCCGATGACGACGCGGCGCGGGCCGAGCCGGTCGGCGAGCACTCCCCCGCCGAGCATCAGCAGGGCCCGGGGTATGGAGCCGACGGCGAGGACGAGCCCGGCCTGGGTGGCGCTGCCGGCGCGGGCGGCGGACCAGGCGAGCGCCATGTAGTAGACGCTGTCGCCGATCATCGACGCGGCGTAGGCGCCGAGCCAGCGCAGGACGTTGCCGTCGCGGTGGGCTGGGCGTTCGGGTGCTTTCGTGGCCGTGACGGTGACGGTGACGGTCATGAGGGTCGTCCTCCCGGGGCGGCGGCTCAGGTGCGGAACGGGAATGCGTACAGGTGTATGGCGACGTTCTCGCGGCCTTCCGTGTCTCCGGCCTCATCGCGGACGCGGCCGAGTTGTTCGTACCGGTCGATGAGTTCGTGCACCTCACGGCCGAGCGCGGCGAGTTCGTCGGCGGTGAGCCGGGCCAGGTACTCGGAGCCGGAGGCGGCGCTGCGCCACTCCAGTGGCCAGCTCTGGGCGGAGTCGATGTAGTTGCGGTACAGCTCGACGTGCTGGTCGAACGAGAGCCGGCCGATGGCGGTATGGGTGGCGACCTTCTCGGGCGCGTCACTGAAATCCTCGGCATGGACGTTCAGCCCCTTCGAGGCCGGCTGCCACCAGCGCTCGCGGCCGTCCTTGCCCTGCTGCTCGGCCTCCTCGATCAGGCCGTGGTCGGCGAGCTTGCGCAGGTGGTAACTGACCAGCGAGACCGCCTCGTCGACCTGCTCGGCGAGCTGGGAGGCGGTGGCCTTACGGGAGATGTAGAGCGCCCGGTAGAGCTTCATCCGCAGGGGGTGCCCGAAAGCCTTCAGGGTCTCCAGGTCCGAGATCCGGCGAGATTCGTTGCTTGCCATGCCCTCACCGTAGACAGGAAAGGAAAACTGCGCAATCTTTATTGTGCAATAAAATTTGTGGAACCTCGGATACCGCCCTGATGCCGTGAGGGGACGGCCCGCAAAACGCCGATCGCCGGACGGGCCACAACGGCTCGTCCGGCGATCGATGGAGTACTGCGGTCAGCGGACCGGGTGTCCGGCCTCCCTGAGAGCGCCCTTGACCTCGGAGATCCGCAGGTCACCGAAGTGGAAGACGGACGCGGCGAGCACCGCGTCGGCGCCCGCCGCGATGGCCGGCGCGAAGTCCGCGAGCCGGCCCGCGCCGCCGGAGGCGATGACGGGGACGGTGACGTGTGCGCGGACCGCCGCGATCATCTCGGTGTCGTAGCCGTCCTTCGTGCCGTCGGCGTCCATCGAGTTGAGCAGGATCTCGCCCGCGCCCAGCTCGGCGGCCCGGTGCGCCCACTCGACGGCGTCGATGCCGGTGCCCTTGCGGCCGCCGTGCGTGGTGACCTCGAAGGTGCCCGCGGGAGTACGCCGGGCGTCGACGGACAGGACGAGGACCTGCCGGCCGAACCGCTCGGCGATCTCCCGGATGAGGTCCGGGCGGGCGATCGCCGCGGTGTTGACACCAACCTTGTCGGCGCCGGCCCGCAGCAGTTTGTCGACGTCGTCGGCCGTACGGACACCGCCGCCGACGGTGAGCGGGATGAAGACCTGCTCCGCGGTGCGGCGCACCACGTCGTAGGTCGTCTCCCGGTCGCCGCTGGACGCGGTGATGTCGAGGAAGGTCAGCTCGTCGGCGCCCTCGGCGTCGTACAGCTTGGCCATCTCCACGGGGTCACCCGCGTCGCGCAGGTTCTGGAAGTTGACACCCTTGACGACCCGGCCGTTGTCGACGTCCAGGCACGGGATGACTCGTACCGCGAGACTCATTGCGCACCTTCCCGGTAGGCCTCGATCTCGACTTCGACGACCAGGCTGGGGTCGACGAAACCGGAGACGATGATCATGGAAGCGGCGGGGCGGACGTCATCGAACAGCTCCTTGTGGGCGCGGCCGACCTCGTCCACGTCCCGGGCATGCGTGAGGTACATCCGGGTACGGACGACGTCCTCGCGGCCCAGCCCCACCTGCTTCAGCGCGTCGAAGGCGACCTTGAAGGAGGCGACGGCCTGCTCGTACGGGCCGCCCGCGGAGATCTGTCCGTTGACGATCGACGTGCAGCCGGCGACCAGGACCAGCCCGTTCGGCAGCTGCACCGCGCGGGAGTAGCCGAACTTGTCCTCCCAGGGGGCGCCGGAGGAGATGCGGTTGACGGAGTCGGTCATCCGGAGACCACCTGCAGCGCCTCTTCGAGGGTGAACGCCTTCGCATACAGCGCCTTGCCGACGATCGCGCCCTCGACGCCGTCCGGCACGAGCGAGGCGATCGCCCGCAGGTCGTCCAGCGAGGAGACGCCGCCGGAGGCGACGACGGGCTTGTCGGTGGCGGCGCAGACGTTCTTCAGGAGCTCCAGATTGGGGCCCTGGAGCGTGCCGTCCTTGGCGATGTCGGTGACGACGTAGCGGGCACAGCCCTCGGAGTCGAGGCGGGCGAGGGTCTCGTAGAGGTCGCCGCCGTCGCGGGTCCAGCCGCGGCCGCGGAGCGTCGTACCGCGGACGTCGAGGCCGACGGCGATCTTGTCACCGTGCTCGGCGATGACCTTGGCGACCCACTCGGGGGTCTCCAGCGCGGCGGTGCCGAGGTTGACCCGGGTGCAGCCGGTGGCGAGAGCGGCGGCGAGCGAGGCGTCGTCACGGATGCCGCCGGACAGCTCGACCTTGATGTCCATGGAGCGGGCGACCTCGGCGATCTGCGCCCGGTTGTCACCGGTGCCGAACGCGGCGTCCAGGTCGACGAGATGCAGCCACTCGGCGCCCGCCCTCTGCCAGGCGAGGGCGGCCTGCAGGGGGTCTCCGTACGAGGTCTCGGAGCCGGACTCGCCGTGCACGAGCCGGACGGCCTGGCCGTCGCGGACGTCGACGGCGGGGAGAAGCTCAAGCGTGGTGGACATCAGAGTGTTCCGATCCAGTTGGTCAGCAGCTGGGCGCCGGCATCGCCGGACTTCTCGGGGTGGAACTGGGTGGCCCACAGGGCGCCGTTCTCCACGGCGGCGACGAACGGCTCGCCGTGGGTGGCCCAGGTGACCCGGGGGGCGCGGATCCTGGCGTTCGTGACTTCGAGGCTCCAGTCGTGCACCGCGTACGAGTGCACGAAGTAGAACCGGGCCTCGGCGTCGAGACCGGCGAAGAGCTCGGAGTCCTCGGGGGACCGCACGGTGTTCCAGCCCATGTGCGGGACGACCGGGGCCTTCAGCGGGGCGACGGTGCCGGGCCACTCGTCGAGGCCCTCCGTCTCCACGCCATGCTCGATGCCGCGCTCGAAGAGGATCTGCATGCCGACGCAGATGCCCATCACGGGGCGGCCGCCGGAGAGCCTGCGGCCGATGATCCATTCACCGCGGGCCTTCTTCAGCCCCTCCATACAGGCGGAGAACGCGCCGACGCCGGGCACCAGCAGCCCGTCGGCGTTCATCGCCCGGTCGAAGTCACGGGTGATCTCGACGTCCGCGCCGACGTGGGCGAGGGCGCGCTCGGCGGAACGGACGTTGCCGAAGCCGTAGTCGAAGACGACGACCTTCTTCTTCTCACTCACACGCCGCTCCTTCAGTCCCAGAGTCCCTGGATCCGCATGACACCTGCGGCCAGGCTCATCACGGATGCGATCCCGAGCAGAACGATGACGCCCTTGGGCATCTTCTGCTTCGAGAAGGAGTAGACGCCACCGGCCAGGAAGAGGCCGAGGACGATCAGAATGGTGTTGAGGCCGGTCACAGCGCGCCCTTCGTGGAAGGAAGAATTCCGGCAGCACGCGGATCGTGCTCACAGGCATACCGCAGGGCGCGGGCGAGCGCCTTGAACTGGCACTCCACGATGTGGTGGGCGTTACGGCCGTACGGGACGTGGACGTGCAGGGCGATCTGCGCCTGGGCGACGAACGACTCCAGGATGTGCCGGGTCATCGTGGTGTCGTACGAGCCGATCATCGGCGCGATGTTCTCCGGCTCGGTGTGCACCAGGTAGGGGCGGCCGGAGAGGTCGACAGTGACCTGGGCGAGCGACTCGTCCAGCGGGACGGTGCAGTTGCCGAAGCGGTAGATGCCGACCTTGTCGCCGAGCGCCTGCCTGAAGGCGGCGCCGAGGGCGAGGGCGGTGTCCTCGATCGTGTGGTGCGTGTCGATGTGCAGGTCGCCGTCGGTCTTGACCGTGAGGTCGAAGAGGCCGTGGCGGCCGAGCTGGTCGAGCATGTGGTCGTAGAAGCCGACCCCGGTCGACACGTCGACCTTTCCGGTGCCGTCGAGGTTGACCTCGACGAGCACGGACGTTTCCTTGGTGGTGCGTTCCACGCGGCCTACGCGGGGGCTCATCCGTCGTGCTCCTTCTTGAGTTCGCGTACCGCATCGAGGAACGCGTCGTTCTCTGCCGGGGTTCCTGCGGAGACCCGCAGCCATCCCGGTACGCCGTTGTCCCGGACCAGGACGCCCCGGTCGAGGATCTGCTGCCAGGCGGTGTGGCTGTCGGCGAAGCGGCCGAACTGGACGAAGTTGGCGTCCGAGTCCGTCACGTCGAAGCCGAGGGCGCGCAGTTCGGTGACGATCCGGTCGCGCTCGCTCTTGAGCTGCGCGACGTATCCGAGGAGCGTGTCGGTGTGCTCCAGGGCGGCGAGCGCGGTGGCCTGGGTGACGGAGGACAGGTGGTACGGCAGCCGCACCAGCTGGACGGCGTCCACGACGGCCGGGTCGGCGGCGAGGTAGCCGAGCCGCAGACCGGCGGCGCCGAACGCCTTCGACATGGTGCGCGAGAGCACCAGGTTGGGCCGGCCCTCGATCAGCGGGAGCAGCGAGGGGTGGTGGCTGAATTCGCCGTACGCCTCGTCGACGACGACCATCGAGGGCCTGGCGGCCTGGGCGGCGTCGTACAGCGCGAGGACGGTGTCGGCGTCGACGGCGGTGCCCGTGGGGTTGTTGGGCGAGGTGATGAAGACGACGTCCGGCCGCTGCTCGGTGATGGCCTCGCAGGCCGCGTCGACATCGATCGTGAAGTCGTCCTTGCGCGGTCCGGAGATCCAGCCGGTGCCGGTGCCGCGCGCGATGAGGGCGTGCATCGAGTACGAGGGCTCGAAGCCGATCGCGGTGCGTCCGGGTCCGCCGAAGGTCTGCAGCAGCTGCTGCAGCACCTCGTTGGAGCCGTTGGCCGCCCAGACGTTGGCGAGACCGACCTCGTGCCCGGCGGTGCGGGTGAGGTAGCGGGCCAGTTCGGTACGGAGTTCGACGGCGTCCCGGTCGGGGTAGCGGTTGAGGTCGCGGGCGGCCTCGCGAACGCGCTCCGCGATGCGGTCGACGAGCGCCTCGGGGAGCGGGTACGGATTCTCGTTGGTGTTCAGCCGTACGGCCACGTCGAGCTGGGGCGCGCCGTACGGGAACTGACCGCGGAGCTCGTCCCGGATCGGCAGGTCGTCGATACGGGTGGTGTTGCTGTTCGTCACTGCTGCGGAACCTTCCAGCCACTGAGCTCGTCCAGTTCGCCTTCGGCGAAACGGGCCTTGAGAGCGGCGCCGTGGGCGGGGAGGTCCTCCGCCTCGGCGAGGGTCACGACATGGTGGGTGACCTCGGCGAGCGCGTCGCGCGTGTAGTCGACGATGTGGATACCGCGCAGGAAGGACTGCACGGACAGGCCCGAGGAGTGGCAGGCGCAGCCACCGGTGGGCAGAACGTGGTTGGAGCCGGCGCAGTAGTCGCCGAGCGAGACCGGGGACCACGGGCCGACGAAGATCGCTCCGGCGTTGCGGACCCGGTCGGCGACGGCGGCCGCGTCGGCGGTCTGGATCTCCAGGTGCTCGGCGGCGTACGCGTCGACGACCTTGAGGCCGTCCTCCAGATCGTTGACCAGGACGATCGCGGACTGGCGGCCGGCCAGTGCGGGCTCGATCCGGTCGGTGATGTGCTTGGTCGCGGCGATCTGCGGCTTCAGCTCGGCCTCGGTGGCGGCGGCCAGTTCCTCGGAGTCGGTGACGAGGACGGCGGCGGCCATCGGGTCGTGCTCGGCCTGACTGATCAGGTCGGCGGCGACGTGCACCGGGTCGGCGGTGGAGTCGGCGAGGATCGCGATCTCGGTGGGTCCGGCCTCGGCGTCGATGCCGATGCGGCCCTTGAGGAGGCGCTTGGCGGCGGCGACATAGATGTTGCCGGGACCGGTGACGAGGTTCACCGGGAGACACTCGGCCGTTCCGTACGCAAACATCGCGACGGCCTGGGCGCCACCGGCGGCGTACACCTCGTCGACGCCGAGCAGGGCGCAGGCGGCGAGGATGGTGGGGTGCGGCAGGCCGCCGAACTCCTTCTGAGGCGGGGAGGCGACGGCGATGCCATCGACACCCGCCTCCTGCGCCGGTACGACGTTCATGACCACGGAGGACGGGTAGACGGAGCGCCCGCCCGGCACATACAGCCCGACGCGCTCGACGGGCACCCACTTCTCGGTGACGGTACCGCCGGGGACGACCTGCGTGGTGTGTGTGGTGCGGCGCTGCTCGTGGTGGACGAGGCGGGCGCGGCGGATCGACTCCTCCAGGGCAGCCCGTACAGCGGGGTCGAGCCGGTCCAGCGCCTCGGAGAGGGCCGCGGCCGGGACCCGGGTCGATTCGACCCGTACGCCGTCGAATTTCTCTCCCCACTCGATCACTGCCGCTGAGCCACGATGGCGTACGTCCTCGCAGATGGGGCGCACCGTCTCCAGTGCGGCTTCCACGTCGAACTCGGCTCGGGGCAGCAGGTCGCGCAGGTCGCCGCCCTCGGGGAGGGCATTGCCGCGCAGATCGATTCGAGAGATCACACCCCAATTCTCTCAGACCGCCTCCGACGGCAGTTCGCCCGTATCACTGGCTGATACATGCCCCGGCCGTCACGGCCGACTACTCCCGGCCACTCCTGACCATCGGCGTTCACACCGTCACACAGAGGGAATAACAGCTGCAAGCGGAAGGGGCCCTGGTGACCGAACCGCAGGACAGCGAGATCCCCGACAGCCTCGGCGTGGCGGAACTGGGCATGTGGCGGGCGTTCCGGAGCGGCAGCACCTACGATCTGCGCGCCCGCGACCCGATGCGGGACGACCCGTTCGCGCCGACGGCCTGGGGCGCCGAGCGCAGTGTGGATGCCCGTGTGGTCGCCCGGCTGCTGCTGAGCGGGCCGCCCGCCCGGCCGGGACGGGTCGCCGCGCTGAAGCTCCGGGGCATACGGATCACCGGGACCCTCGATCTCGCGGGCGGACGTGTCGCTCCGTACGTGGAGCTGACGGGCTGCCGCTTCGAGGAGGAGGTGGTGTTGCCGGAGTGTCACTTCACGACGTTGCGGATGGTCGGCTGCGCGATGCCGCGGCTGGAGGCAGCGCGGCTGCGCACCGAGGGCGATCTGCATCTGCCACGCTGCCGGATCGAGCGCGGGATCCGGCTCACCGACGCCCATATCGGCACCGACCTGCTGCTGAACCAGATCGAGCTCGGGGCCGACCGGCAGGGCCGGGCGCTCGCCGGGGACGGTCTGACGGTCGCGCAGGACCTGCAGGCGGAGATGGTCGAGACACGTGGCGAGCTGAGTCTGCGTGGTGCGAAGGTCGGCGGTTCGCTGAGTCTGCGCGGCAGCCGGCTGCGGGCGGGGCGTGGCCGGCGCGCACTGAACGCCCCGCAGCTGACGGTGGAGCGGACGCTGTACATGACCGAGGCGTGGGTCAGCGTCGACACGGGGAACCTGGGCACCACTCCCCCGTACGGCATCCTCACAACCCAGGCCCCGGCGCACGGCACCCGAGCGCAGGTCTTCGAGTGCCGCGGCGGGGTACGGCTGGACGACGGGCGGTTCGGTGACGCGGTCGACCTGCACAAGGCCAGGTTCGTGCTGGCGCCCCCCGAGGAACTGTCGCTGCGCCGGATCGTCACCCCGGAGCTGCGGTTCAACGCGGAGCGCCCGGAGGAGGGCCGGGTCGTGCTCAACGGCGCGAAGGTCGTCACGCTGATCGACGTGTCGACCAGCTGGCCGGGGCCGGGCGGGCTCGCGATGGGCGGTTTCGTCTACGAGAACCTCGTCCCGTACGGGCACTTCCCGCTCTCCCGCCGCCTGGACTGGCTGGCGGCGGCGACGCCCGAGTACGTACCGGAGCCGTACGAACGGCTGGCGACGGTGCTGCGCAACTGCGGGGAGGACGCGGACGCCCGCGAGGTGCTGCTCGCCAAGCAGCGGCGCCGGCGCGAGACGCTGCCGCCCGCCGCGAAGCTGTGGGGGATCCTGCAGGACTGGACGGTGGCGTACGGCTACCGGCCCGGGCGGGCCGCGGTGTGGATGGCGGTGCTGTGGGCGGCCGGGACGGTGGCCTTCTCGCAGTACGAGCCGGCGGCGATCAAGCGGGACGAGCACCCGAAGTGGAACGCGGCGCTGTACGCGCTGGATCTGCTGGTGCCCGTGATCAACCTCGGGCAGGACGGGTACTGGCGGATGGAGGGCGGCTGGCAGTGGGCGGCGGCCGCGCTGGTGCTGCTGGGGTGGATATTGGCCACGACGGTGGCGGCGGGCGCGTCCCGGCTGCTGCGGCGCGGCTGACCGGGCACGGCCGGGACGGGCGGCCCTCGGCCCGCGCACAACGGCCCGGCGGACACTCCGACGACCGGTCTCCCCCGGCCGACCGGCACGGACGCCAACCACCGGAGCAGAATGATCAAGCCAGATTCCACCCCATCCTTTACTTTTTATTGACCCTGCCCAGGGCAACCCAGGCACTCGGCACCAAAGCTTCACAGTGCCCCTCTGGCGCCGCCTCGACCAGCACTTTTCAATGATCTGCACCATGTCATTCCTTCGCGCCCTGCTCCGTACCGCGCGCATGATCAGGCACGCGCCACAGCTGTCCGCCGGACTGCCCGCGGACGACGAGGTGCTGCTCGACGCCCCCGACGAGCGGCTCTCCCCCGCGCTCGTCGCCGCCGCCCTCGGGGAGTACGAGCCGGCCGCCAAGCTCCTCGCCACCACCCGGGACGCCGCCGAATGGGAGAACCGCGACCGTTACCTCGGCCGGCTCGTCACCTTCGCCCGCCACCGCGACAGCTGGCTGACCGACTGGCTCGCCGCCGCCCCGCACGACCCGGACGCACTGCTCGTCAAGGCCGAACTGGCGGTCCGGCGGGCCTGGGAGTCGCCGGCCCGCGCCGAGCAGCTGCGCGACGTGGCACCACAGATCACCGCGGCGGCAGAGAGCGATCCTCGCGACCCGGTGCCCTGGCGGCTCGCGCTCGACCACGCCCGCGGCACACATGCTCCGCACACCGTCTTCGAGGCGCTGTGGGAGCAGGCCGTCCGGCGCTCCTCGCACCACTACGGATGCCATGTCGCGGCGCTGCAGTACCTCTCCGCCGCCTGGTTCGGCTCGCACCGCGAGTGCTTCGACTTCGCCGAACAGGCCGCCGAGGACTCGCTGCCCAGCTCGCTGGTGCAGGCGCTGCCGGTGCGGGCCGCGTTCGCGCTGCTGAGCGCCGGCCCCGAGGCGCGGACCACATCGATGCTGGAGGAGCGGATCGACAGGGCCGCGGATCTGGCGATCGCGCTGTCCGCCACGTACGAGCCGGGGGATCCGTGGCCGGCCGAGGTCCGCAATCTGCTGGCGTACGTACTGATCGTGCGGGGACGCTGGGACGAGGCGCTGGAACAGTTCCGGCTGATCGGACCCTATGCGACGTCGTTCCCGTGGTCGCAGGTCTCCGACGATCCGCTCGGCCAGTTCCTGGACGCGCGGGACGGGGTGCGCCTCCAGGTGGCGTCCGGGATGTCTTTGCGGTACCGGGCCGACCACGGCGGGTCGCGGGGCCATTACGCTTGACCGTTGTGACCACCGCTCGTCTGCCCCTCTTCCCGCTGAACGCGGTGCTGTTCCCCGGCCTCGTGCTGCCGCTCAACGTCTTCGAGGAGCGCTATCGCGCCCTGATGCGCGAGCTGCTGAAGACCGATGAGGACGAACCGCGCCGCTTCGTCGTCGTCGCGATCCGCGACGGCCGCGAAATCGCTCCCACCGCCGCCGGCATGCCGGACGCCACCACGGTGCCCTCCGTCACCGGGCGCGGTCCCGCGGACGGCTTCGGCCCCGACCCGATCCAGACGTTCCACCGGGTCGGCTGTATCGCCGACGCGGCAAAGATCCGGGAACGCGCGGACGGCAGCTTCGAGGTCCTGGCGACCGGCACCACCCGGGTCAAGCTGCTCGCGGTCGACGCGGACGGCCCCTACCTGACGGCCGAGATCGAGGAGATCGAAGAGGACGCCGGCGACGAAGCGGGCGCGCTCGCCGAGGGCGTACTGCGGGCATTCCGCAGCTACCAGAAGCGACTGGCCGGAGCGAGCGAGCGTTCCCTGACGACGGGCGCGGAACTGCCGGACGACCCGTCGGTCGTCTCGTACCTGGTGGCCGCCGCCGCGGTACTCGACATCCCGTCGAAGCAGCGACTGCTGCAGGCACCGGACACGGCGACGCGCCTGCGCGAGGAACTGACGCTCCTGCGCTCCGAGACGGCCGTCATCCGGCACCTGCCGTCCCTGCCCGCAGTCGACCTGACCAGGGCTCCGACCCACCCCAACTGATGCGAGGACCCTGCCCCGTGGCAAAGAAGCCGAAGAAGCACCAGTCCGGCTCCGGCGGCACTCCGGCGACGGTCGCCCTGACCGCGGCGGGCACCCCCTTCACGACCCACGCCTACGAGCACGACCCGGCCTCCCCTTCGTACGGTGAGGAGGCGGCGGAGGCGCTGGGCGTCTCCCCCGACCGGGTCTTCAAAACCCTGGTGGCCGACGTGGACGGCACCCTGACCGTGGCGGTCGTCCCGGTGGCCGGCTCCCTGGACCTGAAGGCCCTGGCAGCGGCGGTCGGCGGCAAGCGGGCCGCGATGGCGGACCCGGCGGCGGCGGAACGCACGACGGGCTATGTACGGGGCGGCATCTCCCCCCTGGGCCAGCGGAAGCGGCTGCCGACGGTGCTGGACGAGTCGGCGCAGTCCCACGAGACGATCTGCGTATCGGCGGGCCGCCGCGGCCTGGAGGTGGAACTGGCCCCGGCGGATCTGGCTTCGCTGACCGGGGCGGTGTTCGCGGCCATCGGCCGGGCGTAGCCCACGCGGCCCCGGGACTCTCTCGGTCCAGGGGCATACGCGGCCCGGGGTCGCTTCCCGTCCCAGGGGCGTTCGCTACCCCAGGTCGCTTCCGGCCCGACGTCACTGCCGGCCCCGGGGGCACTTCCAGCTCAGGGTCACATCCGGCCCCGGGGCACTCCCAGCACGGCGTCGCATCCAGCCCCGGCGTCTCCTCCAGCCCATCCGTCGATCGAGGACCGGAGTCCGGGGCAGAGCCCCGGCCGCGGGAAGGGGCGGGGTGAGGCCCCCCGCAGCGGCCCTACCCCCGTAGCCTCAACCGCCCCGCTCCCTACGGCTCCGTCGGAGGCGAGGACGAAGGCGAAGACGAAGGCGAAGACGAAGGCGAAGACGAAGACGGAAACGACGGCCCCGCCGGACCCGCACCCCCCGGCCCAGCCCCCGGCACCTCCCAGACTCCCCACTCCGGCTCCGGATCCCGCGGCCCGAACGCCGCGGTCAGCGCCAGGTGAACGACCATCGCCGCCACCGACCAGGCCAGCAACGCACCCTTCGCATGCAGGTCGAGCGGCGCATCGAACACCACGCCCTTGCCGACCTCCCGCGCATGGGCGACCACATCACGCTCCGGTCCGAACCAGACGCCCACCCCCCAGGCCACCAGCGACCCGAGCAGCCCGCCCAGGGCGATCCCCGCGACCAGCGCGATCCCGCCACGTCGGTGGAACCAGAAGGCCAGCACGGCGGACACCGCCCCGAACGCGAGCGCGAGCAGCACGAACGTCCCGTCGCTCCCGATCGCCTCCTCGCCCTCGCTGTCCTTGAGGAAGACCGCATGACTGTCGGAGATCAGCGGGACCCGCGGCGAGAGCCACAGCCACAGCAGTCCGAGCCCCAGGCCGGCCACCGTCAGCAGGACGGCGACGACGGCCGCCCGCCGCAGATCCGCCCGCGGATCGTGCTCCTCCTGAGACCCCAGGAGAGTCCCGGGACCGGAGCCACCGCCCTTCGGCGGCGTCTGCCAGGGGTTATTGGGCGAAGGCGGGTCGGGCGGTGTCAGAGGTGCGGTCACCGTGCCATCGTGCCAGGCGCCCCCGCGCCGCGCCTCACCGGACCGCCGCCCTGCGGTATGCCCAGGTCGCCACGGCCAGTGAGAGGACACCCACGACGGCGCAGACGGCAAGATCGAGGGCGACGACCGCCCAGTCGGGGTGCGCGTCGAACGACCGCGACAGGGCCTCGACCCCGTACGTCGAGGGCAACAGATCGCGCGCCCAGCCGATCGGCGCGGGCATCCGGGCGGCCGGCAGCACCCCCAGCAGCAGCGCCGCCGACATGCCGAGCTGTCCCAGCAGTGTGGCGAGCTCCTGCCGGGGCGCGAGCAGTCCGAGCGCGGCGCCCAGCCCGGACAGCGCTGCCCCGGCGAGCGGAATGACGGCGACGAGCACCCACAGGTGGGCCATCGGCAGGTGGAAGAGCACGCTCCCGGTGACCGCGGTGACGATCGTGCCGGGCACCGTGAAGGAGGCGTACGCCCCCGCCGCACCGAGCACCACCGCGGCGGGCGGTACCGGCAGGGTTGCGTAGTGGTCGAGCCCGCCGCCGGCCCGTAGCTGCCCGAAGTACTGGGCGAGCAGATTGAGCGCGACGAAGGCGACGACGAGAACGCTGGATCCGGCGACGACGGCCCGCGCCTCGGAGCCGCCGTCGACGACCCCGCGCATCAGGATCATGATCCCGACGGACTGGAAGGTCGCCACGAAGAGCAGCGGGATCCGGGCGACTCTGGCCCGGGACAGCTGAGCGCGGTAAACGGCCGCGAGCGAGGGAATCAGCCGGGCCCGCGGCGCCAGCGGCGCGGGAGCGCCATCGAGGCGGTCCTCGGTCCCGGCCTCGGCGGGAGAACCGCTTCCGGCCGTGGTTCGAGCACCGGCCGCGTCCGCAGGAACAATGCTCGTCACCTGGTGCTGCTCCCGTTCGGTCCCTGCCCGGCCGTACATCCATACCCGATCGCCGCGGTCATGCCTTCACCAGTCCCTGCGTGGCGTCCCCGCCGAGCGCCAGGTAGACGTCCTCCAGACTCGGTGTCGCCAGAGTGAAGTCGTCAAGTGCGGCGAACGCGGCCCCGCCGGTCACCGTGGCGACCGCCGCCCGTGCCTCGTCCGGCCCGAGCCGCAGCACCCAGCGGCGCCCCGACTCCTGCGCGGACTCCCGCAGCGCGGCCACCTCGGGAACGTCCAGCGGCGCGCGGTCGCGCCACACCAGCTCGACCCGGACCTCGCCCGCCACTCGCTCCTTGAGGCCGGTGGGCGTGTCGCAGGCGATGACCTTGCCGCGCTCGAGGACGGCGACCCGGTCGAGGACGGTCTCGGCCTCGATGACGTTGTGGGTGACCAGCAGCACCGTCGTACCGTGCTCGGCACGGCGCCGGTCGACGGCGGCCCAGACGGCGCGCCGGGCGACGGGGTCCATCCCGGTCGTCGGCTCGTCCAGGATGAGGACCGGCCGCTCCCCGACCAGGGTGGCGGCGAAGCAGGCGAGCCGCCGCTGCCCGCCGGAGAGTTTCTTCAGGGGGCGCGCCGCGATGTCGGTGAGGCCGAGTTCTTCCAGTACGGCGTCGCGCCCGGCGCGGGCCTCCGGTACCGCGAGCCCGCGCAGCCGCCCGGTGGTCTCGGCGGCGAGCGAAACGGTCAGCTCGTCGAGGGCCGTGGACTCCTGCCCGAGGTAGCCGATCAGCCGGGAGGCCCGCTCGGGGTGGCGCACGAGGTCGTGCCCGAGCATCTCGACGCTGCCGGAGTCGGGCCGCATCAGCCCGGTGAGCTGGCGTACGAGGGTGGACTTGCCCGCACCGTTGGGCCCGAGAAGTCCGAAGATCTCACCGCGTCGGACGTCGAGGCTGATCCCGTCGGTCGCGCGGACCTCGGGCGTCGCGGGTGTGCCGCGGCGGCCGCGGGCGGCGGGATAGGTCTTGACCAGATCACGCACCGCGCACACGGTCCCGGTCGCCGTCTGCGCCTGTGCTGTGCCCGTACTCACGAGGTACGAGGGTACGGGGTCGGATGCCCCTTATTGCGCCCGGGCTGCCGGACTACTCCACCGCGGGGGTGTGTTCGGCCGCCGCGCGTACGTCGATCTCGCGCCAGAAACCCGCCCGGATCGCGTATCGGTCGTGTTCGTCGATCTGGTCGTCCTTGTGGGCGAGCAGGCCGAACCGCGCCGCGTACCGCAGCAGCTCGCCGTCGATGCGGTGCGGGATCCGCGGGTACATGGTCGACAGCTTCTGCAGATGGACGGTGTCCGGCAGCCGTTCCATCCAGCGCCGGGCGAAGACCTGACCCACCTCGAACGGGTCACCGCCGACCGTGGTGATGTCCTCCTCACGGTCCGCCCAGCGCTGCTCGGCAGAGGTGAGCTGGGCGAGAGTGGGCAGCGAGGCGGTCTCGGCGGGTTCGCCGAGCGGTCCGCCGCGCTCCATCCAGCCCTTGTCGGAGGACCAGCGCAGGGTCGCGGTCGCCGGGGGCTGCGCCACGGACTGCGCGGCGGCGATCGGGGTGCCGGGGCCGCGCAGGGTGCCCGCCAGATCCTTGGGGGTGGGGACGCCCTTGCCGCCGTGCGCGGCCGGAGCCTGCGCGGTGTCCTCGCCGGTGGCGGGCGCCGCGCCGTTGCGGGCGGCGGCCGCCTGGGCCTCCGAGGCGCGTTCGGCAGAGGCGGCGAGCGCGGCCTCGGGCAGCGGCGCGGAGAGGATCGCGGCGATCTCGGGGCGGGGTGCGGGGGGCGGGGCGCAGCTGCCGCCGTTGTCCTTGGCCCGCACGGCCTGGGTGATCCAGGCCCGGTCGAGCACCCGGCGTTCGTCAGCCTCGGCAACCAGGTCCTCGGACTGGTTGTAGTCGCCGTCGGCGGCCTGCACGGCCCAGAGATGGACAGCCACGCCGTGTTCCTTCGCGGACATCAGTCCGGGCAGCAGATCGCCGTCGCCGGTCACCAGGACGACATCGGAGCAGGCGCGGTTCCTGGCCAGTTCGGTGAGTTCGGCGTGCATGGCGGCGTCGACGCCCTTCTGCGCCCAGCGCCCGTCACTGCGTGTGAGAGCGCCCAGCCTTACGGTCACCCTGGACATGACGCGCAGTCTGCGGTGTTCGGGCTGCGGTACGCGGTCGGGGGCGCCGTCGAACCAGTAGATCCGCAGCAGCGGCTGTTCCGTATCGGCTTCGGCTCGCTCGCGCAGGCCCTGAATCAGTGCCGCATGGTCGACGGTGATGCGGGAACGGGCGGGCTCTCCCGCCAGCAGACTCGCGGCTGCACCCAGCAAGTAGCCGGCGTCCACCAGGACGACGCAACGGTCCACGCGTTCCACCCTCTTCCGGAATTCGGGAATGGGTTCTGCTCAGGGTTTCCTCGAAGTCTGCCCGACGGCGCGAGGGTTGACGGCCGGAACTCGATCATCGGCGTGGCGGAAGCGGAAAACGGCGCACGATACCCCTTCATTACGCACGGTAATGATCCAACATGCGCTGTATATGCCGGTATGTGAATCTGACAGCGGTCCTGGCCCCGAGAATCCGCACAGGAGGAACACCATGGCCAAGAACAAGAACCGCAAGCAGGGCAGCCAGCAGAACCGCGCGTCCATACCGGAGCGCGGCGCGGAGGAGACGAAGTCGACGGCATACGAGTCGCAGACTCAGTCCCAGTCGCAGGCCCAGGGCAGCCCTGCTGCTGTTGCCCGTAAGCACCAGCGGCGCTTCGGCCATAACTGACGGGCCAACTCCGGCCCGGCCACAGGCCGGTAGCCGAGAGAGGCGCTCCCGCATCGCGGGGCGCCTCTCTCGTGCCGGCAGCCGCTCAGCCGGCCAGGCAGGACGGGCCGAGCAGTACCTTCAGGTCACCGAAGAGCGCCGGGTCGGGCTGGACCCGGTGCCGGTCGAGCCGGAGGACGGTGGTCTTGCGGGGGCCCTGGAGCTTGATCCGTACCTCGGTGTTGCCACGGTGGTTGCTGAGCACCTCGCCGAGGCGGGCGACCATCGGCGGGGTGACCCTGACCGTCGGGATGGTGAGCACCACCGGTGCGTTGGTCCCGGTCGAGGAGAGGTCGGGGACCTGCATCTCCATGGCGACCAGCCGCGGAACGTCCTCGCGCTTGTCGAGCCGTCCCTTGACGAAGACGACGGTGTCCTCGACGAGCTGGGTGGAGACCAGCTGGTACGTGGCCGGGAAGAACATGCACTCGATGGAACCGGCCAGGTCCTCGACGGTGGCGATGGCCCAGGCGTTGCCCTGCTTGGTCATCTTCCGCTGGAGTCCGGAGATGATGCCGCCGATGGTGACGATCGCCCCGTCGGCGTGTTCACCGCCCGTGAGCTGGGAGATCGCCGCGTCGGACTTGTCGGTCAGCACGTGCTCGATACCGAAGAGCGGGTGGTCGGAGACGTACAGCCCGAGCATTTCGCGCTCCTGGGCCAGCAGGTACGACTTCTCCCACTCGATGTCGGAGAACTCGACGTCGAGCCCGAAGCCCGGCTCGCCGCTGTCCTCCTCGCCGCCGCCGAAGAGGTCGAACTGCCCCTCGGCCTCCTTGCGCTTGACCTGCACCACGTTGTCGATCATCGGCTCGTGGTGGGCGACGAGGCCCTTGCGGGTGTGGCCCATCTCGTCGAAGGCGCCGGCCTTGATCAGTGATTCGACGGTCCGCTTGTTGCAGACCACCGCCTCGACCTTGTCGAGGAAGTCGGGGAAGCTGCTGTACTTTCCCTTCGCCTTGCGGCACCGGATGATCGAGTCGACGACGTTCTGTCCGACGTTACGGATGGCAGTCAGCCCGAAGAGAATGACGTCGTCGCCCTGGGCGGCGAAGTTCGACTCGGACTCGTTGACGTTCGGCGGGAGCACCTTGATGCCCATGCGGCGGCACTCGTTGAGGTAGACCGCGGACTTGTCCTTGTCGTCCTTGACCGAGGTCAGCAGCGCCGCCATGTACTCGGCGGGGTAGTTCGCCTTGAGGTACGCGGTCCAGTACGTGACCAGTCCGTACGCGGAGGAGTGCGCCTTGTTGAACGCGTACCCGGCGAACGGGACCAGTACGTCCCACAGTGCCTGGATCGCCGCGTCGGAGAAGCCGTTCTTCTTGGCGCCCGCCTGGAAGAGCACGAAGTTCTTGGCCAGTTCGTCGGGCTTCTTCTTGCCCATCACGCGGCGCAGGATGTCGGCCTCGCCGAGCGAGTACCCGGCGATGATCTGGGCGGCCTTCTGCACCTGCTCCTGGTAGACGATCAGGCCGTAGGTCAGGCCGAGCGTCTCCTTGAGCGGCTCCTCCAGCTCCGGGTGGATCGGGGTGATCTCCTGGCGGCCGTTCTTGCGCTCGGCGTAGTTCGTGTGCGAGTTCATGCCCATCGGGCCCGGCCGGTACAGGGCCGAGACGGCGGAAATGTCCTCGAAGTTGTCGGGCTGCATCTGGCGCAGCAGCGAACGCATCGGACCGCCGTCGAACTGGAAGACGCCGAGCGTGTCACCGCGGCAGAGCAGCTCGTAGGTCTTGGGGTCGTCCAGCGGAAGGGCGAGCATCTCCAGGTCGATGCCCTTGTTGGCCTTCACCATCTTGATGGCGTCGTCCATGATCGTGAGGTTGCGCAGGCCGAGGAAGTCCATCTTCAGCAGGCCGAGCGACTCGCACTGCGGGTAGTCCCACTGCGTGATGGTGACGCCGTCGGTGTGCCGCACCCAGACCGGGGCGTGGTCGACGATGGGCTCACTGGACATGATCACACCGGCGGCGTGCACACCCATCTGCCGGACCAGCCCCTCGACACCCTTGGCAGTGTCGATGACCTTCTTGACGTCCGGCTCGTTCTCGTACATCCCCCGGATCTCGCCCGCCTCGCTGTACCGCGGGTGCTTGGGATCGGTGATTCCGGAGAGGTCGATGCCCTTGCCGAGGACGTCGGCGGGCATGGCCTTGGTGAGCCGGTCGCCCATCGCGTACGGATAGCCGAGGACGCGGGCGGAGTCCTTGATCGCGTTCTTGGCCTTGATCTTGCCGTACGTACCGATCATGGCGACCTTGTCGGCGCCGTACTTCTCCGTCACGTACCTGATCACTTCGACGCGCCGACGCTCGTCGAAGTCGATGTCGACATCGGGCATGGAGACACGCTCGGGGTTGAGGAACCGCTCGAAGATCAGTCCGTGCTCGATCGGGTCGAGGTCGGTGATGCCCATCGCGTACGCGACGATCGAACCGGCCGCGGAGCCACGCCCGGGGCCCACCGCGATGCCGTTGTTCTTGGCCCACATGATGAAGTCGGCGACAACGAGGAAGTACCCCGGGAACCCCATCTGGATGATGACGTCCATCTCGTACTCGGCCTGCTTCTGCCGGTCCTCGGGGACGCCGCCGGGGAAGCGCCGGTTCATGCCGGTCCGGACCTCCTCCTGGAACCAGGTGACCTCGGTGAAGCCGTCCGGGATCTCGAACTTCGGCATCAGGTCGCGCTTCTCGAACATCCCGCTGGTGTCGATCTGCTCGGCGACCAGCAGGGTGTTGGCGCACCCCTGCTGCCAGGCGTCGGAGGAGTCGACGGCGTACATCTCGTCCGTCGTCTTGAGGTAGTAGCCCGTGCCGTCGAACCGGAAACGGTCGGGGTCGGAGAGGTTCTTGCCGGTCTGGATGCAGAGCAGCGCGTCGTGCGCGGCGGCCTCGCCGGCGTACGTGTAGTGCGAGTCGTTCGTCACGAGCGGCGGGATGCCGAGCTTCCTGCCGATTTCGAGGAGTCCGTCACGGACCCGGCGCTCGATCTCGATGCCGTGGTCCATCAACTCCAGGAAGTACTTGCCTTCGCCGAAGATGTCCTTGTAGTCGGAGGCCGCCTGGACCGCCTCGTCGAACTGGCCGAGCCGCAGCCGCGTCTGCACCTCACCGGACGGACAGCCGGTGGACGCGATCAGCCCCTCGGACCACTGGGCGATGGTCTCCTTGTCCATGCGCGGCCACTTCTGCAGCCAGCCCTCGGCGTACGCGTCCGAGGAGAGCCGGAAGAGGTTGTGCAGACCGGTATTGTTCGCCGCCCAGATCGTCTTGTGGGTGTAGCCACCCGAACCCGAGACGTCGTCGCGCTTCTGGTGAGGCTGGCCCCACTGGATCTTCCGCTTGTGCTTGCGCGACTCCGGGGCGACGTAGGCCTCGATGCCGATAATCGGCGTCACCTCGGCCTTCTTCGCCTGGTGGAAGAAGTCGTACGCCCCGTGCAGGTTGCCGTGGTCCGTCATCGCGATGTGCGACATGCCCATTTCATTGCAGGCAGCGAACATGTCCTTGAGCCGCGCGGCACCGTCCAGCAGTGAGTACTGGGTGTGGACGTGAAGGTGCGTAAAAGGCGGCTTGGTCACGGCGTCGGGCCTCCGGGGAAACAAGCAATGACGGACTGGGGGGACAGCGTGGAAGTCTACGTCTCCGGTCCGACAACCGAGGGGCACTCCCGGGTAGCGTCGCGCGTTGAGGGGACGGAGACGCCCGTCCCTTTTGTCATGCACGCCAGGTACCAGGAGGCACCCAGAAATGTCGGAGACGCAGACCGGCGCAGCGCAGCGCGGGGAGCAGATTCTCGAGGTTTTCGACACCGCCTTCGGCGAGCTCCTGGCCGCAGATCCGGCTGCCTTCCGGGTCAAGTTCCGCAAGATGGCAGGCTCGGCGTTCGCCTTCTACCGGGGCACCGCGTGCCTGTTCTACAACGACCTGGCGCGGGAGCGGCACGGCGGGCCGTACCTGGACGACCGGACCGGCCGGGTGTGGATCCACGGCGACCTGCACGCGGAGAACTTCGGCACGTACATGGATGCGAACGGCCGGCTGATCTTCAATGTGAACGACTTCGATGAGGCGTACATCGGCCCGTTCACCTGGGACCTCAAGCGGTTCGCCGCCTCCGTCGCCCTGATCGGGTACGCGAAGGCGCTGAGCGACGACCAGATCAGTGAGCTCGTCCGGGTCTACGCGGCGGCCTACCGCGAGCGGATCCAGGCGCTCGCAACCGGCGCGAAGAACGACGAGGTGCCCCCGTTCACGCTGGACACCGCCGAGGGCCCGCTGCTGGCCGCGCTGCACGACGCCCGGTCGCTGACCCGGTTCTCGCTGCTCGACTCGATGACGGAGATCCGGGACTTCGAGCGCCGGTTCGCGGACGGCGGCGGCGCGATCGATCTGGACGCGGCGACGCGCTACAAGGTGCTGGCCGCGTTCGACGGCTATCTGGAGACGCTGCCCGAGTCGAGCCTGACCCGCCCCGACTCGTACCGGGTGAAGGACGTCGTCGGCCGACGCGGCATCGGTATCGGCTCGGCCGGGCTGCCCTCGTACAACATCCTTCTGGAGGGCAACAGCGACGCCCTGGAGAACGATGTGGTGATCTATCTCAAGCAGGCGCAGACCCCGGCGGTCTCCCGGCACATCACCGACGCGGCCGTGCGCGACTACTTCCAGCACGAGGGGCACCGCACGGTCATCTCCCAGCGCGCCCTGCAGGCGCACGCCGACCCGTGGCTGGGATGGACCGAGCTGGACGGTGCCGGTCAGCTGGTCGCCGAGGTCTCGCCGTACGCGGTGGACCTGGACTGGTCCGACATCGATGAGCCCGACGAGATCGCGGCGGTCGTCGCCGACCTCGGCCGGGCGACGGCGACGATGCACTCCGCCGCGGACGACGAGAGCGGCCACTCGCTGGTGCCGTTCTCCACGGAGCGGGCAATCGACGCGGCGATCGCGGCGGACGAGGAGGGCTTCGCCGGACTGCTGGTGGACTTCGCGCACAGCTACGGGGCTCGGGCGCGGGCCGACCACCAGATCTTCGTGGACCTCTTCCGCAACGGCCGCATCCCGGGGCTGTAGGTCTCCGCGGTGCCACACCCCCTTTAGGCGGCGCTGACAGGTTCACATGGCACACTCTCGGGCGATGGACATTTCCGGGACGCAGCTCAGAGTCGTACGCGCGGCGCTATTCACAGCGCTCGTCGTGACGCTCTCCACTGCGTCCCATGTGCTGCTCTCCCAGGTCCCACTGCCGCTGACCGTGGTCGGCGGGCTGGCCGGTCTGGTCTTCGCCGTGGCGTACGCGCTGGCAGGGCGGGAGCGCGGTTTCGGCGCGATCGCCGGGCTGCTGGTGCCGCTGGAGCTGGCCGCGGACACGGTCTTCACCACCGGCCAGCACCTCTGTTACGGAGCGGCGGGCGGCCCGATCGCGGGTCCGCTGCGTTCGGTCGGTGTCGATGTCCTGTGCGGTGGCGGCGAGATAGGCGCCGGTGGGGCGCAGCTCGGCGGGGTCGGCGCGGCCGGCACCCCGCTCGCCTCCGTGACCGATGCCGGACATGGCGTCGCCGCCCTGCTGGCCTCTCCCGGTCCCGCTGTGCCGTGGCTGCTGCTGGCCGCCCATGTGTCGGTCGGTCTGCTGGCCGCGGCGTGGCTGCGGCGCGGCGAGTCCGCGCTCGCCGGTCTGCTGCGGGCGGTCGCCGCCACTGCATTCCGGCCGCTGCTGATCGCGGTCGCCGTGGCGGGTACGGTCCGCCGCTCCGTACGGCGTGCCGCCCGGCCCGCCCCGTACCGCTCGCACCTGCTCGCGCACGCCCGACTCCTCGTCCACTCCGTGGGACGAAGGGGACCGCCGCGCTCGGCCTGCGCCATCGCCTGAGCCCGGACAGTTCCCGACAACCCCACACACCACGGAGAAACAGCCATGAGCAAGCGCAACAGCCAGGCCAACAAGGCAGCCGCCCGTGAGCGGCTGCGCGCGGAGCGCGAGCGCCAGGCCAAGAAGGACAAGATTCGCAAGCAGGTGATCGTCGGCGTCTCGGTGGTCGCCGTGCTGGCGATCGCCGGCGGCGTCAGCTACGCCGTGATGCAGATGAACAAGCCCAGTCACTGGGAAGCGGCCAAGGACGCGAAGAACGTCACCGCGCCGACGAACACCTCGGGCACCGACGGCACGACCGTCGTCATCGGCAAGCCGACCGCCAAGAAGACCCTCGAACTGTACGAGGACCCGCGCTGCCCGATCTGCGGCCAGTTCGAGCAGACCGTCGGCGAGACGGTCCACAAGGACGTCGACGCCGGCAAGTACAAGATCAAGTTCATCGGTGCCACGTTCATCGACAACGTCGGCAACGGCGAGGGATCCAAGAACGCGCTCAGCGCGCTGGGCGCGGCGCTCAACGTCAGCCCGCAGGCGTTCCTCGACTACAAGTACGCGCTCTACTCCGCGAAGTACCACCCGGAGGAGACCGACGACAAGTTCGCCAACGACTCGTACCTGATCAAGGTCGCGAACACGGTGGGCGAGCTGAAGGACAACAAGGCGTTCCAGAAAGACGTCAACGACGGCACGTACGACAACTGGGCGATGAAGATGTCCGCGGCGTTCGACAAGAGCGGCGTGAAGGGCACCCCGACGCTGAAGATGGACGGCAAGACGCTCACCAGCGAGGGCAGCCAGAACGCCCCGATGACCGTGGCCGACTTCAACACCGCGATCGACAAGGCACTCAAGGGCTGACAACCGGCAGCGGTTTCCTTACGGGCGGGCGAACTTCCTTGGTTCGCCCGCCCGTTCGCCTTACCGGTCAGTAGGGTTTCCCTTCGTGACCGGTCGACACCGTTCTCCGTCCCTTCCCGCCCCCAGCCGCCGCACCCTGGTGAAGGCCGCTGCCGCCACCGCCGTCGCCGCCCCCGCGCTCGGGACCGCCACCAGCGCCCGCGCCGCCGGCGGCCCCGCCTTCCTGCACGGTGTCGCCTCCGGCGACCCTCCCCCATAGCCTCAAGGGCATGGGAGGTGCCCCCTCCCGACGGCATACTCCTGTGGACCCGCGTCACCCCGACACCTGACGCCGTGCCCGGCTCCGGCCGTGGCGCCGACACGGCAGTGCGCTGGGAGGTCGCCGAGGACAAGTAGTTCGCCCGGGTCGTCGCCCGGGGCGCGACCGTCGCAAGGACTTCTTCCGACCACACCGTCAAGGCCGATGTGCGGGGGCTGAGCCCGGCCACCGCGTACTGGTTCGGCTTCTCGGCGGGCGACGGTGCGGAGACCCTCTCGCCGACGGGCCCCACCCGTACCGCACCGGCGGCCCGAGCGGACACGCCCGGGGTGCACTTCGGCGTCGTGTCCTGCGCCAACTGGGAGGCCGGCTACTTCTCCCCGTACCGCCATCTCGCGGCCCGCGCCGATCTCGACGCGGTCCTCCATCTCGGTGACTACATCTACGAGTACGCGTCGGGCAGCTACCCGGACGCGAAGTACGTCGTACGGCAGCACGAGCCGGCCCACGAGATCCTCACCCTTGCCGACTACCGGATCCGGCACGGCCGTTACAAGACGGACGCCGATCTGCAGACCCTGCACGCCACGCATCCGGTGATCGCGATCTGGGACGATCACGAGTTCGCCAACGACGCCTGGTCGGGCGGGGCGGAGAACCACACGCCGGACACCGAGGGCGCCTGGACCGACCGGGCAGCGGGCGCCAAGCAGGCGTACTTCGAGTGGATGCCGGTCCGCGCCTCCACCGAAGGCAGCGTCTACCGACGGCTGCGCTTCGGCACGCTGGCCGATCTCCACCTCCTGGATCTGCGAACCTTCCGCTCCCAGCAGGCGACGATCGGCAACGGCTCGGTCGACGACCCGGACCGCTCGATCACCGGCCGGGCGCAACTGGACTGGCTGAAGGCGGGCCTGGCCGGTTCGGACGCCACCTGAAAGCTGGTCGGCACGTCGGTGATGATCTCGCCGGTCGCGTTCGGTTCCGTGCCGGCCCATCTGCGGGAGCCGCTCGTGGAGTTGCTGGGGCTGCCCAAGGAGGGGCTCGCGATCAATGTCGACCAGTGGGACGGCTACACGGACGACCGCAAGGAACTGATCGCGCATCTGCGGGACCGGTCGGTCCGCAACACGGTCTTCCTGACCGGTGACATCCACATGGCGTGGGCCAATGACGTACCGGTGAAGGCGGCCACGTATCCGCTCTCGGCCTCGGCCGCCACCGAGTTCGTGGTCACGTCGGTGACCTCGGACAATCTCGACGACATTCTGCACGTCGCACCGCAGACGGTCTCGGTGGTCGCGGCCGCGGCGGTGAAGGCCGCCAACCGCCATGTGAAGTGGGTGGACATGGACTCGCACGGCTACGGCGTCCTGGACGTGACCGCCGAACGCTCGCAGATGGACTACTACGCGGTCTCCGACAAGACAAAGCGGGACGCGAGTTCCGCCTGGACGCGCTCGTACCGGACGCTCAGCGGTACCCAGAAGGTCGAGCGGGTGGACCGCCCGGTGCGCTGAAGGGTCTGGTTTCGGCCAGCGCGGGCTATGTTGACGGTGCATTACGCCGCTACGGCGGGTGGCGTGTTCCCTGGATCCAATGGGGACACACCGCCCGTCGGCGTAACGCTCGACGTTACGTCCGTGTCTCAAACACTGGAACAGACAGAATTATTTCTTCCCGTTACCCCAATTTGCTCCATGATTGATTGGGCCTGATCAGTGCTCCTCAAGGTGTGACATGCGCACGTAACCTCCCGGGCGGCGGGTGAGGAAATCCCTCATCCACGCTTCAGCGAGGAGTACTCGTGCGCACTCTTGCCCGTATATCGCCGCGTATACGTCACCGTGCGATCGGCATCGCCGTCCTGGCCGGAACGCTGGCCCTGGCACCGCTCTCCGCTCCCTCCGGCGCGGCCGCCGCCAAGGTGTCCACCGCCTCCGCCTCGGCGGAGAAGTGCGCGAGCACCGACGCCACCGCGCGCCAGGCCCGCCCTTCGGGCACCAAGCACGCCTCCGACCCCAACGAACTCACCGCGGCCCAGGCCAAGGCCATGGACACGCAGCTCAAGGCGAGACTCGCGGACCGCCGGGCCAGCGGCGCCACGCTCGCCGCCGGAGCAACCATCCCGGTCTACTTCCACGTCATCCACTCCGGCGCCACCGGCAAGCTCACCGCCGGCGACATCAGCAGCCAGATGAGCGTGCTGAACGCGGCATACAGCGGCCAGGGCACCGGCAACACCGACTCCGGTTTCCAGTTCTCGCTGGCCGGCACCGACTACACGGACAACGCCGCCTGGTACAACCTCTCCTCGGGCTCTACCGCCGAGAAGGACATGAAGACCGCGCTGCGCAAGGGCGGCAAGAACGCGCTCAACGTCTACACCGCCAACCTCGGCGGCGGGCTGCTCGGCTGGGCGACCTTCCCCAGCTCGTACAAGTCCAGCCCGAACATGGACGGCGTGGTCATCCTCGACGCCTCGCTGCCGGGCGGCTCGGCCACCAACTACAACCAGGGCGACACCGCCACTCACGAGGTCGGCCACTGGATGGGGCTCTACCACACGTTCCAGGGCGGCTGTAACGGCAACGGCGACTACGTCTCCGACACGCCGGCCGAGCAGAGCCCCGCGTACGCGTGCCCGACCGGACGCGACACCTGCACCAACAAGACCGGGGTCGACCCGATCCACAACTTCATGGACTACACCTACGACTCGTGCATGTACCAGTTCACCGCGGGCCAGGTGCAGCGGATGAGCGACAGCTGGACCGCCTACCGCGCCTGATCCCGGCGTACGGACGAGTGGCCCCGCACACCGTCGTGGTGTGCGGGGCTGCGGCCGTCTACAGAGTGGCGAGGAAGCCCAGGGCAACCTTCCACGTCAGATCGGCCGACGCCGCGTCGTAGTCCGGCAGGTCCGGATCCGTGAAGAGGTGGCCCGCACCGGGGTACCGGTAGATCTCCACATCGGCGCCGGTCCGCTGCATCTGCAGATACCAGGAGTTCAGCCAGCCGCCCGTCTCGAACGGGTCGGGGTCGGCGACATGGAGCTGTACGGGTAGCTCGTCGACCTCCGCGTTCTCCGCGATGTCCGACGTGCCGTGGAGGAGCAGCAGCCCGCGCGCCTTCTCGTCACCGAGTGCCAGGGTCTGAGCGGTCGCGGCGCCGAGGGAGAAGCCGGCATAGACGAGACCGCGCTCGGAATAGGGGGCTGCGGCCAGCACTGCGCGCTTGAGCAACTCGTCCTTGCCCAGCTCGTCCTTGAAGGCCATGCCTTCCTCAACGGTCTCGAACGTGTGCCCGTCGAAGAGGTCGGGCACGTGCACCTCGTGCCCTGCGCCGCGCAGCCGGGCGGCAGCCGCGTGCACCGCGGGGCGCAGACCGTACGTCGAGTGGAAAAGCATGATGTTCATGGGAGCCATGGTGCCAGCTGCGGTCGATGGCACGGCGAACGACGGGATGGAGAACATACCGCGTGCGCCGGTCACGGTCGGTGGCGGAGGGGGCGCCGGGGTCAGCGCAGGCTGCGTACGTCCAGCTGCCGGAGCACCCGGTCGACCACCTCCGGATTCGTCCCCGGCTCACTGCGCGCGGACAGCACCGCGTGCCGGGCGGCGGACATCATCTCGCGCTGCACCCGGTTGACCGCCCGCAACCGCTCGGCGCGCTTCGCGTACGCCTCCCTCCGGTCCTCGTCGACCATGTCGGGGCTGATCCGCGCTCCCACGTCGTACGCCATCCGATGCAGCCGCTCCACAACCTCCTCCGTGAACTCCTCGACCTCCTGGATCTCCTGGAGCCGGTGCCTCGCAGCCTTCGCGGCACGGAAGGCGAGGTCCCGTTCCAGCGCGGCCTCCGCGTCCGTGTCGGCGCGGACGCCGAGCTTGCGTACCAGCCACGGCAGGGTGAGCCCCTGGACGACCAGGGTCGCCATGATCACGACGAAGGCGATGAAGACGATCTCGTCGCGGCCGGGGAACGGTTTCCCGTCGTCCGTCTCCAGCGGGATCGCGAGGGCCAGCGCCACGGAGGCCACCCCGCGCATCCCGGCCCACCACATCACGATGGTCTCGCGCCAACTGGAGGGGATCTCCTCGCTGTAGTCGCGGCGGGTGTGCAGTCGCTTGGCCAGCCAGGTGGCGGGCAGCAGCCACAGCAGGCGTACGCCGACGACGACCACGACCACCGCCAGGCCCCAGCCGGCCATCTCCCAGGCGCGCCCGTGCGACGTGCCGAAGACGTTGTGCAGTTCGAGACCGATCAGACCGAAGGCGACGCCGGTGACGAGGGTGTCGACGATCTCCCAGAAGCTGCGGCCGGCGAGCCGGCCCAGCACGTCGTCCGCGTCGGCGGTGTGCTCGGCGAGGAACAGCGCGGTGGTGAGCACGGCGAGCACGCCCGACCCCATGAGCTCCTCCGCGAGCACATAGCTCACGAACGGCACCAGCAGCGTCAGCCCGACCTGGAGCGTCGCATCGCCGAGCAGACCCATGAGTTTGATGGTCAGCCAGCCCACCGCGAGACCGACCGCCACGGCGACCACGGCGGAGAGAATCAGCAGCCCGAATGCCTCCGGCAGCGAGAAGGTGCCACTCACCGCGGCGGCGATCGCCACGTGGTAGAGCACGATTGCCGTCACGTCGTTGAACAGCCCCTCGCCCTCCAGGATGGAGACGAGCCTGCGCGGCAGCCCGAGCGATCCCGCGACGGCGGTCGCGGCGACCGGATCGGGCGGGGCGACGAGCGCGCCGAGGGCCACGGCGCCGGCGAGGGACAGGCCGGGGACGATCGCGTTGGCGACGGCGGCGACGGCTGCCGTCGTCACAAAGACCAGTGCCACGGCCAGCAGGAAGATCGGTCGTTTATTGGCGGCGAACTGCCGCCAGGAGGTGCGCTGCACGGAGGCGTAAAGCAGCGGCGGCAGCAGCGCGGGAAGGATGATCTCCGGCGGGATGTCCACATTCGGTACGAAGCTGAGGAACGCCATGCCGACTCCGGCGAGCGTCATCAGCACCGGTGCGGGCAACCCGAGACGTTCCCCCAGCGGCACCGTGACCACGGCTCCGAGCAACAGCATGAGGAACAGTGCCAGTTGGTCCACGTTGTGCCTTCCGGAGCGTGTCGAGCGGAACCCGGTGGTCAGTCGATCAGTGGTTCCAGCGTGCCACGCAATGCTCGCAAAGCGGACAACACCCCCTGCGTCTCACTATCTTGACCATCCGACGCACCACCGACCCTGACCTACTCGATCACGGGCCGCATCGGCGCACGGGCACCCGCTGCGCCGGCGGGACTCCGGTCCGGCCGGATCTCGGTCACCCTGCCACGCGGCGGCACGGCGATGATCACACCGCACGGCGCGCAGCCCGGAGCGGGGCAGCGCGGCGTGCCGTCGAACGAGACCTGGAACGTGCCTAGGTCTGCCGGGCGCGACGGAGACGTGCGCGAGGGTGTCATTGCGGCCCGTACGACCAAAGCGGCGCCCCAGGGCGTGTTTCGAAAGTCCCGCCTGCCGGGCGGCGTCTGGCCCGCCCTACGGCCGGACGACGCTACTTTCGAAACACGCCCTAGAGGCTGCGGCGCATCGCCCGGTGAGGGATCCCCGCATCGGGGAACTCGGGGCCGTACGCCACGTACCCGAGCCGCTCGTAGAAGCCGAGCGCATGGGTCTGGGCATGCAGGTCCACAGCGGCCAGACCGAGACCGCGGGCCGCTTCCTCGATGGCCCGGACCAGCGCCGCACCGACCCCGAGACCGCGCGCCCGGCTGGTCACCGCGAGCCGACCGAGCGAACCGACGGTGAGGTCACCACCGGTCTTGGCGGCCACGCCCACGCCGTGCAGCAACCGTCCCGTGCCGAGCGCCGCACCGTCCGCCGCGACGGCGATCACATGCAGCGCGTCCGCGTCGTAGGAGTCGTACTCGATCTCCTCGGGTACGTTCTGCTCGCCGACGAATACCTCCTTGCGGACCTGGAAACAGGCCGCGAGGTCGCTCTCGTCGACGGCTGTGCGCGTGGTGTACGGGGCCGGGGCTGCGGTGGTCACTGACTCTCCGCCGCAATCCTGTCGAGGGCCTGCTGCAGATCATCCGGGTAGCTGCTGGCGAACTCCACCCAGCTGCCGTCCGACGGGTGCTCGAAGCCGAGCCGGACCGCGTGCAGCCACTGCCGTGTCAGCCCGAGGCGCTTGGCCACCGTCGGGTCGGCGCCGTACGTCAGGTCACCGACGCAGGGGTGGCGGTGGGCGGACATGTGCACCCGGATCTGGTGCGTACGGCCCGTCTCCAGCTTGATGTCGAGGAGGCTCGCGGACCGGTACGCCTCGATCAGGTCGTAGTGCGTCACGGAGGGCTTGCCCTCGGCCGTGACCGCCCACTTGTAGTCGTGCGTCGGATGGCGCCCGATGGGGGCGTCGATGGTGCCGCTCATCGGGTCCGGGTGGCCCTGGACCAGCGCGTGGTACTTCTTCTCGACGACCCGGTCGCGGAACTGGCCCTTCAGCAGCGTGTAGGCCCGCTCGGACTTGGCGACGACCATCAGGCCCGAGGTGCCGACGTCAAGGCGGTGGACAATGCCCTGGCGCTCGGCGGCGCCCGAGGTCGAGATCCGGTAACCGGCCGCGGCGAGACCGCCGATGACCGTCGTGCCGGTCCAGCCGGGGCTCGGGTGGGCCGCGACCCCGACCGGCTTCACGATCACGACGATGTCGTCGTCGTCGTGCACGATCTCCATGCCCTCGACGGGCTCGGCGACGATCTGCACCGGAGCGGGTGCCTGCGGCATCTCCACTTCCAGCCAGGCACCGCCCTGGACCCGCTCGGACTTCCCGACCACAGCGCCGTCCACCTGCACCTTCCCGGCAGCGGCCAGCTCGGCGGCCTTGGTGCGGGAGAAGCCGAGCATGCGGGAAATGGCGGCGTCGACACGCTCGCCTTCCAGACCGTCGGGAACGGGCAGGGTGCGGACCTCGGGATACGTACTCACCAGTCGAGTATGCCTTGCCGCCGCTAGTCCTTGTGCACGGTGCCGTCGGGGTCCAGGCCCTTGAAGGAAAGGATCACGATCAGGATGCCACCGCAGACGATGGCGGAGTCCGCGAGATTGAAGACGGCGAAGTGCGCGGGGGCGATGAAGTCCACCACCGCGCCCTTGAAGAGGCCGGGTGAGCGGAAGATCCGGTCGGTGAGGTTGCCGAGCGCACCGCCGAGCAGCAGACCGAGCGCGATCGCCCACGGCAGGCTGTAGAGCTTGCGGGCGAGGCGGGCGATGACCACGATCACCGTCGCCGCGATGGCGGTGAAGATCACCGTGAACGCCTCGCCGATGCCGAAGGCGGCGCCCGCGTTCCGGATCGCGTCGAAGCGCAGCCACTCGCCGAAGATCTCGATGGGCTGCTGGTGCTCCAGCTTCGCGACCACGATCATCTTGCTGATCAGGTCGAGCAGATAGGCGAAGACGGCCACGACGAAGAGCACCATGATCTTCCGCTTGCCCTTGCCGGGGGTCTCGGCCCGGTCCGTGTCCGCGCCCGTGCCCCCGGGCTCACCCCGCACCTCGCCCTCGGGGCCCCCGGCCCCCTCAGCGTCGGGGATGTCCGGCGTACCGATGCTGCGCTCCGCCTCTGCCACGTGAGTCCCTCAACCTAGGTTCCTGACCGAAGACGAGGGTACGACACACCTCCCTGAATCAGCCGCGACGCTCCTGCTTCTGTTTGTCCTCGACACAGAGCGTCGCCCGGGGGAACGCCTGCATCCGCGCCTTGCCGATCGGATTGCCGCAGATCTCGCACAGTCCGTAGGTCCCCGTGTCGAGCCGGGCCAGCGCCCGCTCGGTCTGCTCCAGCATCTCCGTGGCGTTGGCGGCGAGCGCCATCTCGTGCTCACGGGTGATGTTCTTCGTGCCGGTGTCCGCCTCGTCGTCACCGGCCCCGTCACCGGAGTCGCGCATCAGCCCGGCGAGCGCCGCACCCGACGCCTCCAGCTCGCTGCGGAGCCGCATAACCTCGCTGGTCAGCTCGGCCCGCGCCTCGGCAACCTCCTCCGGCGTCCAGGGGTCCTCGCCCGGCCGTACGGCCAGATCCCCGGGCGCCGTCGCGGCGGCGACCCGGGCGGGCGGCACCGGCGCCGCGTCCTTCCCGGACGTGCGGGTCCGGGCTGCGCTCTTCTTGGCTACCACCGTGTGGGCTCCCGTCTGCTCGGCGGCCTCGGCCGCCCCCGTGGCCGCCGCAGCGGCCTTCTTCGAAGCCTTCTTGACCGCGTTCTTCCTCGCCGCGGCCTTCGTGCCAGGTGCCGCGTGCCCGCCGCCGGTGTCACCGTCGGCCGTCCGCTCGTGCGCGGCCGTCTTCCGTGGCGCGGACTTCTTCGCCGCGGTCTTCCTCACCGCAGCCTTTCTCGCCGCGGCCTTCTTCGCCGTGGCCTTCACCGGAACCGGCGTCAGGACGGTCTCCGTGCCCGTGTCTCCGTTCGTCTCCTCGGCCGCCGCGCCCGTGGATCTCGCTGACGCCGACTTCTGTACGGCGGTCTTCTTCGCCACCATGGCCGCGGCCCCTTCACATATTGTGATCTTGCACGCGAATCGTGCTGGGACGATAAATCGACCCCAGCCCCGCGGCAACGGGGCACGCCGCCGAATCGCCTCTCCCCGTGTCGGATCGGCGCGCGCCTGAAACCGTTGTTCCCAGCTCCCCGCCCGGTAATCCGCCCTCCGCTCCCCCGGCCGGGACTCCGCCCGCCCGGTCTCGCCATTCGGGTCACGCCCGCGCCCCTGGATAAACCGGTCGGCCGTCGCCCGTACGGGCCCGTACACTGGGGCCAGCGAGAGGCGTGGATGGGACGAGTAGCGTCGTACGCAGCCAGGAGCGACCCGGGGACGGTGGAAGCCCGGGGGCGAGCGCGTCGTGAAGATCACCCGGAGCCGTCGGAAGAACGCCGCGAGGCAAGTAGAACCGGCATCGCGACCCCAATGAGGGGGCCACGGGCGCACGCCCGGGGCCAAGGAGGGTGGTACCGCGGGAGCCGCACGGTTCTCGTCCCTCCGACGGAAGTGGAAAACGTCCGCCGGAGGAATCTCGCCCATGACATCGCCGCAGTACCGCCAGGTACCCGCCCAGGTCGACCTTCCCGCGCTGGAGCACGCCGTGCTCGACTTCTGGCGCGAGAGCAAGGTCTTCGCCAAAAGCCTCGAACAATCCGAGGGCCGCCCCGAGTGGGTCTTCTACGAGGGCCCGCCGACCGCCAACGGCATGCCCGGCGCCCACCACATCGAGGCCCGCGTCTTCAAGGACGTCTTCCCCCGCTTCCGCACCATGCAGGGCTACCACGTGGGCCGCAAGGCCGGCTGGGACTGCCACGGACTGCCGGTCGAGCTCGCGGTCGAGAAGGAACTGGGCTTCAACGGCAAGAAGGACATCGAGGCGTACGGCATCGCCGAGTTCAACGCCAAGTGCCGCGAGTCCGTGACCCGCCACACCGACGCGTTCACCGCGCTCACGACCCGGATGGGCTACTGGGTCGACCTGGACGACGCGTACCGCACGATGGACCCGTCGTACGTCGACTCCGTCTGGTGGTCCCTGAAGGAGATCTTCAACAAGGACCTGCTGGTCCAGGACCACCGCGTCGCACCGTGGTGTCCGCGCTGCGGCACCGGCCTCTCGGACCACGAGCTGGCCCAGGGGTACGAGACGGTCGTCGACCCCTCGGTCTTCGTACGCTTCCCGCTCACCTCCGGCCCGCTGGCCGGCGAGGCCGCGCTGCTGGTCTGGACGACCACCCCGTGGACCCTGGTCTCCAACACCGCCGTCGCCGCGCACCCCGACGTCACGTACGTCGTCGCGAGCAACGGCGAGGAGAAGCTCGTGGTCGCTCAGCCCCTCCTGGAGAAGGCACTCGGCGAGGGCTGGGAGCTCACCGGCCAGTCCTTCACCGGCCGCGAGATGGAGCGCTGGACGTACGAGCGCCCGTTCGCCCTCGTCGACTTCCCGAGCGACAGCGCCCCGGCGCACTACGTCGTCAACGCCGAGTACGTGACGACCGAGGACGGTACGGGTCTGGTCCACCAGTCCCCCGCCTTCGGTGAGGACGACCTCAAGGTCTGCCGCGCCTACGGCCTGCCGGTCGTGAACCCGGTCCGTCCCGACGGCACCTTCGAGCAGAACCTGCCGCTGGTCGGCGGCCTCTTCTTCAAGAAGGCCGACGAGGCGCTGACCGAGGACCTGGCCGCCCGCGGCAAGCTCTTCCGCCACGTCCCCTACGAGCACAGCTACCCGCACTGCTGGCGCTGCCACACCGCGCTGCTCTACTACGCGCAGCCGTCCTGGTACATCCGTACGACCGCCATCAAGGACCGGCTCCTCGAAGAGAACGAGAAGACCAACTGGTACCCCGACTCGGTCAAGAACGGCCGCTTCGGCGACTGGCTGAACAACAACGTCGACTGGGCGCTGTCCCGCAACCGCTACTGGGGCACCCCGCTGCCGATCTGGCGCTGCGAGGACAACCACCTCACCTGCGTCGGCTCCCGTGCCGAGCTCACCGAGCTCACCGGAACCGACCAGTCGGACCTGGATCCGCACCGCCCGTTCATCGACGCGATCACGTTCACCTGCTCGCACGAGAACTGCCAGCTGGAGGCGTACCGCGTCCCGGAGGTCATCGACGCCTGGTACGACTCGGGCTCGATGCCGTTCGCGCAGTGGGGCTACCCGTACAAGAACAAGGAGCTGTTCGAGAGCCGCTACCCGGCGCAGTTCATCTCCGAGGCGATCGACCAGACCCGCGGCTGGTTCTACACGCTGATGGCCGTCGGCACGCTGGTCTTCGACAAGTCCTCGTACGAGAACGTCGTCTGCCTGGGCCACATCCTCGCCGAGGACGGCCGGAAGATGTCCAAGCACCTGGGCAACATCCTCCAGCCGATCCCGCTCATGGACCAGCACGGCGCGGACGCGGTTCGCTGGTTCATGGCGGCGGGCGGCTCCCCGTGGGCGGCGCGGCGCGTGGGCCACGGCACGATCCAGGAGGTCGTGCGCAAGACCCTCCTCACGTACTGGAACACGGTCGCCTTCCAGGCGCTGTACGCGCGCACGTCGAACTGGGCGCCGTCCGCGGCCGACCCGGCCCCGGTGGACCGCTCAGTCCTTGACCGCTGGCTGCTCAGCGAGCTGAACGCGCTGGTGGACCAGGTCACGCAGGCACTGGAGGGGTACGACACCCAGCGCGCCGGCAAGCTCCTGTCCGCGTTCGTGGACGACCTGTCCAACTGGTACGTGCGTCGCTCCCGCCGCCGCTTCTGGCAGGGCGACAAGGCGGCGCTGCGCACGCTGCACGAGGTCATCGAGACGGTCACACGTCTGATGGCCCCGCTGACCCCGTTCATCACCGAGCGGGTCTGGCAGGACCTCGTCGTCCCGGTGACCACGGACTCCCCGGAGTCGGTGCACCTGTCCTCCTGGCCGAAGGCGGACCTGGCCGCGATCGACCCGGCGCTCTCCACACAGATGGCGTTGGTGCGCCGCCTGGTCGAGCTCGGCCGCGCCACGCGCGCCGAATCGGGCGTCAAGACCCGCCAGCCGCTGTCCCGCGCCCTGGTCGCGGCGTCGGGCTTCGAGTCGCTCTCCGCCGAGCTGCACGCCCAGATCACCGAGGAGCTGAACGTCTCCTCGGTCGCCTCCCTCTCGGAGGTCGGCGGCTCGCTGGTCGACACGACGGCGAAGGCCAACTTCCGGGCACTGGGCAAGCGGTTCGGCAAGGGCGTCCAGGCGGTGGCGAAGGCGGTCGCGAACGCCGACGCGGCGGCGCTCTCCCTGGCCCTGCGCGAGGGCACGGCGTCGGTCGAGGTCGACGGCGAGACAGTCACCCTCGCTCCCGACGAGGTGATCATCACCGAGACGCCGCGCGAGGGCTGGTCGGTGGCGTCCGACTCGGGCGCGACGGTCGCGCTCGACCTGGAGATCACCCCGGAACTGCGGCGTGCGGGCCTGGCCCGTGACGCAATCCGGTTGATCCAGGAGGCCCGCAAGAACAGCGGCCTGGACGTGGCGGACCGCATCGCCGTCCGCTGGACGTCCACGTCCCCCGCGACGGTCGAGGCGCTGACCGAGCACGCGCCGCTCATCGCGGACGAGGTACTGGCGCTGGACTACGCGCAGGGCGAGGCGGACGGGGCGTACGGCACTCCGTTCGAGGACGAGGGGCTGGCGCTGACGTTCCGCCTCCGCAAGACGGAGCAGTAACCCACACCACGAGAGGCCCGGCCGGACACGTTCCGGCCGGGCCTCTCGCTGTTCCCTCGGCCGTCCCTTCCCGAAGCCGGGGGCCCGCCCCGCCCCCATACCCAGCCTCGACGGCGTTCGAGGCGCGGGGTACGGGTCGCAGCGCCCCAGTTCGGGAAGGGACGGGTAGCGGAACAGGCCCGCCGGACGCTCCCCCCGCCCCCGCCCCGCCCACAGCAAAGGGCCGGGCCCCGGGGAAAACCCCGGGGCCCGGCCCTCAGCCTGCCGACGGCTACGCGCTCAGCGCGCGCGACCCGCTCAGTTGTCGTCCTCGTCGATCAGGAACCCGCGCATCGGCGACGGCGCCTGCTGCATCGGCTGCGGCGCCTGCGGCCGCACCGGTGCCATCGGCTGAGTCATCGCCGGCGACATCTGCTGCTGACCGCCGTAGGAGGGCCCACCGCCCATGGACGGGTTGGCGCCCATCTGCGGACTGCTGTGACCACCGTGGTTGCTGCCCATGTTGTGCCCCATGGCACCCGCACCGGCCGGAGCCAACGAGGGCGACGGCGGCAGCGAAGCGGCCGCCGGAGTCCGCGGCGGGGCCAGCGAGTCGTCGGCCTGGGTTTCCAGCTGACGCAGCTGGCTCTCCAGGTACGACTTCAGCCGGGTCCGGTACTCGCGCTCGAAGCCACGCAGGTCCTCGACCTTGCGCTCCAGCGTCGCGCGGGCCGACTCCAGCGAGCCCATCGCCACGCGGTGCTTCTCCTGCGCGTCCCGCTCGAGCGCGTCCGCCTTGGCACGCGCGTCGCGCTCCAGGCCCTCGGCACGGCTCCGCGCCTCGCCGACGATCTTGTTGGCCTCGGAACGGGCCTCCGCGATCGCCTGGTCGGCGGTCTGCTGCGCGAGCGAGAGGACACGGGCGGCACTGTCGCCACCGGGGCCCTGACCGGGCTGCTGCATCTGCGGCTGCTGCATCTGCTGCATCTGCTGCGGCGCGTGACCCATGGGACCGCCCATCGGGCCACCCATGGGACCGCCCTGCATCGGGCCGGGGCCGTGCTGGCCCTGCGGGCCGGGGCCGTGCTGCTGGGGGCCGTGACCGCTGGGACCGGCGGGCAGCTGCGGAGCACCACCGGGCAGCTGGGGCGGACCCATCTGCGGGGGCTGCTGCTGGACCGGCGGACCAGATATGGCGGCGGGTACCGGTGCACCGGGACGGTCCTGCGGCTCCGGCTTGCGCATACCCTGCTGCTGCTGGTTCTGCGCAGCGGCACGCGTGGCGGCGGCCAGCTTGGCGCGCAGGTCCTCGTTCTCACGGAGCAGGCGGGTCAGCTCGGACTCGACCTCGTCGAGGAAGGCATCGACCTCGTCCTCGTCATAGCCTTCTCGGAGGCGGACGGTCGTGAACTGCTTGTTCCGCACGTCCTCGGGGGTCAGCGGCATCTCTTCTTCACCTCTACGTAGTCGTCGGCAGTCGGCAAGACCGTATCGCTCACAGCCTGGTCACGATCGAGATCAGGATGTAAACGATGATCATCAGAACGAAGAAGGACAGGTCGAGTGCCACGCCCCCGAGACGCAACGGCGGAATGAACCGCCGCAGAAGCTTGAGCGGTGGATCGGTGACAGTGTAGGTGGCCTCGAGAAGCACCACCATCGGCTTGCCTGGCTGCCATGAACGTGCGAACTGGAAGACGTAGTCCATGACCAGCCGGAAGATCAGCACGATGAGGAAACACATCAGCGCGATATAGACAACCTGCAGTGCGACGCCCATTTCGCGCTTCCCTCTCCCCTGGCTCTCGTAGCTCCGGCCGTGCGGCCGGGTCGTTCCCGGTGTCGTGTTCTCAGCTCTGGTTGAAGAATCCGCCCTCAGCGATGCGGGCCTTGTCCTCCGCCGTGACATCGACGTTAGCAGGCGACAACAGGAACACCTTCTGCGTCACCCGTTCAATGCTGCCATGGAGGCCGAAGACGAGTCCTGCGGCAAAGTCGACAAGTCGCTTCGCATCCGTATCGTCCATCTCCGTGAGATTCATGATCACCGGAGTGCCTTCACGGAAGTGTTCCCCGATGGTACGGGCCTCGTTGTAGGTCCGGGGGTGCAGCGTGGTGATGCGGTAGGGCTCCCGCTCGGACACAACCTTGGGCATGATCACCGGCGCGTTCTTCTCCATGTTCGGGCGTTCAGGTGTGATGGATGCCACGGGTGCAATCCGGGCGGGTCGCACACTCTCCGCCGGAATCTGAACCGGCTCCCGCTGCGCGGGCGGCTGCACCACTCGTACCGGTTCGTCCCGCTCACGGTCCCGCTCCACCTGATGCGCGGGCTGGTGCCTCCGCCGGTCGCGCTCCGGCTCCGGCTCGGGTTCGAATTCGTCGTCGGGGTCGAACCCCGGACCGTCGTACCCATCGTCCTCCACGAGGCCGAGGTAGACCGCCATCTTGCGCATCGCGCCGGCCATGCTCTGAGTCCTCCGCTCTGTGGTGGATCGGCATCTGTCGCCAAGTGCCCGCGATCCACTCAGGCCTGCCCGCCATCGGCGGGAATGACCATATTTTCTGCTGTGGTCCGACTTGCTTGGCGACGTTACCGGAGCCCGGGTCGGACTCCGAGTACCGCCGTACCGACGCGTACATGTGTCGCTCCGGCCGCAATCGCTTCCTCGAGGTCCGCACTCATCCCCGCAGAGACCATGTTCGCAGCCGGACGGCTCCCGCGCAGGCGGGATGCGAATTCCATCAGCCGGTCGAATGCCGCCCGTTGCCGTCCCGCGTACGGTCCGGAGAGCGGGGCCACGGTCATCAGGCCGTCGAGCCGGAGCCCCGGCGCCGCTTCCACCGCGGCAGCCAACTCCTCGATCCCGTCCGGCGCGACGCCGCCCCGGGCACCGCGCTCGCCGCTCTCCGCGTCAAGTGCGACCTGGATGAGGCAGCCGAGTTCGCGCCCCTCGCGCACCGCGGCGGCCGAGAGGGCCGTGACCAACTTTGCCCGGTCCACGGACTGCACAATATCGGCATAACTCGCAACAGAACGAACCTTATTCGTCTGCAGTTGTCCGACAAAGTGCCATGTGAGCGACAGATCCGCACAAGCGGCCGCCTTGGGTGCGGCATCCTGGTCACGATTCTCCGCGACATGACGCACGCCGAGTTCATACAGGATCCGCACATCGCTCGCGGGGTAGGTCTTCGTGACCACGATGAGGGTCACTTCTTCCCTTTTGCGACCGGCCGCGATACAGGCGGAAGCAATGCGCTCCTCCACCTGTGCCAGATTCTCGGCGAGTTGAGTCCTACGATCCGTCATGCCCTATCAGTCCAACCAGACATATCCGGCGAGCCGCCCAGTGGTGCGGTCGCGGCGGTACGAGAAGTGGTCGCCCGATTCGAGGGTGCAGACCGGCGAGGTGTGCCGGTCGCGCACTCCCAGGGCCTCGAGTTGGGCGTGGACTCCTGCGGTGACGTCCACCGCCGGTGTCCCCCAGCTCGTCTCGGACCACGATGCGGGAACGACTTCGGCGACATCGGACCGCATCTCCGCCGGGACTTCGTAACACCGTCCGCAGACGGCCGGTCCGGTGTGCGCGGTGATACGGGAGGTGTCCGCGCCGAGCCCGACCATGGCCTCGACGACGGCGGGGACGACTCCGGCGACCAGGCCGGGGCGGCCCGCGTGTGCCGCCGCCGCGATCCCGGAGACCGGGTCCGCGAGAAGTACGGGGGTGCAGTCTGCCGTGAGGACGGCGAGTGGGAGTCCGCGTCGCGCGGTCACCACCGCGTCCACCGCGGGGACCTGCGCACTCTCTCCCCAGGGTCCGTCGACGATGGCGACGTCCCGCCCGTGCACCTGGTTCATCCAGACGACCTGCGCCGGATCGAGACCGAGGCCCCGGGCGGCCGCCTCGCGGTTGGCGAGAACGGCTGCGGGTTCATCGCCGACCGCGCCGCCGAGGTTGAGTTCCCCGTACGGAGCGGCGCTCACCCCGCCCCACCTGTCGGTGAAGGCGAAGTGAGCGCGATACCCCGGTGACTCCGAGGTCACTGCGTGGTGCTGAGTTATCACTTCAAGAAGTCCGGGACATCCAGCTCTTCGGCCTGGGAGTCCTGGTAGGGACGGGCCGGCGGGACGTGCGGCGTCGAGACCGGCGACATCGGGGTCTCCTTCGCCACCGGTACGGACTCGGCCGGGGCCTGAAGCTCCTCGCGCGGCGTGACGGAACCGAGCCCACCCGTCTGGCGCATCGGCTCGGCGGCCCGGACCGGCGGCGCCGGCTCCTCGCGCTTCCCGGCACCCGCACCCAGGACGTTCTCGCGACGGGCCGGCGGCTGCCCGCCGTCGAAGCCCGCTGCGATCACGGTGACCCGGACCTCGTCCCCCAGGGCGTCGTCGATGACCGCACCGAAGATGATGTTCGCCTCGGGGTGTGCCGCCTCGCTCACCAGCTGGGCCGCCTCGTTGATCTCGAAGAGGCCGAGGTCGCTGCCGCCGGAGATGGAGAGCAGGACACCGCGGGCGCCGTCGATGGACGCTTCCAGAAGCGGCGAGGAGATCGCCATCTCCGCGGCGGCCACCGCGCGGTCGTCGCCGCGGGCCGAGCCGATGCCCATGAGCGCCGATCCGGCCTCGGACATGACCGACTTGACGTCGGCGAAGTCGAGGTTGATCAGACCCGGGGTGGTGATGAGGTCGGTGATGCCCTGGACACCCGAGAGCAGTACCTGGTCTGCCGACTTGAACGCGTCGAGCACGCTGACCTGGCGGTCCGAGATGGACAGCAGCCGGTCGTTGGGAATGACGATGAGGGTGTCGACCTCTTCGCGGAGCTCGGCGATGCCGTCCTCCGCCTGGTTCGCGCGACGCCGGCCCTCGAAGGTGAACGGGCGGGTGACCACGCCGATCGTCAGGGCGCCGAGCGAGCGCGCGATGTTGGCGACGACGGGTGCGCCGCCGGTGCCGGTGCCGCCGCCCTCTCCGGCGGTGACGAAGACCATGTCGGCCCCCTTGAGGACCTCCTCGATCTCCTCACGGTGGTCCTCTGCCGCCTTGCGACCGACGGCCGGGTTCGCCCCGGCGCCGAGGCCACGGGTGAGTTCACGGCCGACGTCGAGCTTGACGTCGGCGTCGCTCATCAACAGTGCTTGCGCATCAGTGTTGATCGCGATGAACTCGACGCCCTTGAGACCGACCTCGATCATTCGGTTGATGGCATTGACACCACCGCCGCCGACACCGATGACCTTGATGACTGCGAGGTAGTTCTGCGGTGCTGCCACGTCGAAGGCCTCTCGCCTCGATTTACGTGTCGTCGCTTCGCGGTAGTCCCGCCGCGACGACGGATGCCGATTGGGACGGTCCGACGCCGACCCAAACCCTAACGTTGAAGTTTAGGGTTACCAGTGTGTCTGCTTCTTGGACTCTTCCGAACAGGACACTAAGTCGACAAGTGGCGCACGTTCAACGAACACGCCGAACCTCCCGTTTTTCTTTTCACCCTATGTGATCACCCGTAGCGCTGACCAACCAGGGTGCTGGCCAGGCCAAATGTGCGTCAACCACCCGAGACTGCGGGAGCGGTGGGTGCACTCACGTCGAAGTGTCCCGCTTTGGGAGCCGCTTTCATGAGAGCGGTGAGAACTCTTGCCTTCACCGCCCCCTCCTCGCTGCTGCCCCAGACCACCGTACGGCCGCCGGTCAGTTGCAGGGAGATCGAGTCGTACGAGGTGACCCGTACGACCTGGGTGTCCTTGGCGACTGCGTGGGGAAGTCCGCCCGCGACCCGGACCGCTTCCCGCACCAGCCGGCCACTGCCGAAGCGGCGCAGGCTGGCCGACTGACCAGGTGTCAATTCCAGCAGCGGTACACGCCCGGGCGCCTTGTCCACCGTGGCGAACCGGACGCCTTTTGCGTCCACTTCAATGAACTTTGCGCCCTTTTTCACCAACAGGACCGGCTGCCGTTCGGTCACTTTAAGTCCGATTTCGTGCGGCCATGACCGTACGACATCCACCGAATCGATACGAGGCAACTTCTGGCGCAACCGGGCGGCCATGGCGTCCGTGTCCACCGAGATCAGCGGGGCGCCGATCGGCACCGCCGCGGCGGACTCCACTTCCGCGGGAGTCAGCACGTCGACACCGGTGGTCCTGACGTGTTCCGCCCGGAACCAGGACGATCCGTAGAGCGCCCAGACGACGCCCGAGGCGAGCAGCAGGACGCCAACGGCGATCACGAGCAGCAGTCTGCGGCTGGGCCGTCTGCGCCCGGTGGGGCGCGGCGGGCGGGCCGGACTGCCCGCCTGCTGCCCTGCACCGCGCTGGGCGGTCGTCGGTCCGGCCACGCTCGCTCCTTATGCCGGGTCGAGGGACACCGCCCTCGGACCCGCCCGCCTCACGCGTTGCGGCGTGCGGCAATCGCCTCGTACACCATGCCGACGAGCAGATCGTCGGCGTCCCGGCGGCCGAACTCGGCGGCGGCGCGGGACATCTCGAACAACCGGTGCGGATCCGCAAGCACCGGCAGGACGTTGCCCTGCACCCACTCGGGGGTGAGCGCCGCGTCGTCCACCAGCAGACCGCCGCCGGCGTTGACCACCGGCTGAGCGTTGAGCCGCTGTTCGCCGTTGCCGATGGGCAGCGGGACGTAGGCGGCGGGGAGCCCGACGGCGGAGAGTTCGGCGACGGTCATCGCGCCGGCGCGGCAGAGCATCATGTCGGCAGCGGCGTACGCAAGATCCATCCGGTCCACGTACGGTACCGGGATGTAGGGCGGCATCCCGGGCATGTTGTCGATGCGCGGCAATTCGTTCTTCGGGCCGACCACATGGAGGATCTGGATCCCGGAACGCTGCAGCAGCGGGGCGACCCGCTGGACCACCTCGTTGAGATGGCGGGCGCCCTGCGAGCCGCCGGAGACCAGCAGAGTGGGCAGGTTGGGGTCGAGACCGAAGGAGGCGCGCGCCTCCGGGCGGACCCGGGCCCGGTCCAGGGTGGCGATGGTGCGGCGCAGCGGGATGCCGATGTAGCGGGCACCACGCAGCTTGCTGTCAGGGGTGGAGACGGCGACCCCGTGCGCGTACCGCGAACCGATCTTGTTGGCCAGTCCCGGCCGCGCGTTGGCCTCGTGGACCACGATCGGCACCCCGGCCCGCTTGGCGGCGAGGTAGCCGGGCAGGGCGACATAGCCGCCGAAGCCGACCACGCAGTCCGCCTTGGTGCGCTCCAGGACCTGCTCGGCGGCCTTGATGGTGCCGCGCAGCCGTCCCGGGACGGTGATCAGTTCGGGGGTGGGTTTGCGGGGCAGCGGCACGGCCGGGATCAGCGCCAGTTCGTACCCCCGCTCGGGTACGAGCCTGGTCTCGAGTCCGCGCTCCGTGCCGAGGGCAGTGATTCCCACGCTCGGGTCCTGCCTGCGCAGGGCATCCGCGAGGGCAAGCGCGGGCTCGATGTGGCCGGCGGTCCCCCCACCGGCGAGTACGACATGCACCGAAATTCACCGCTCTCCGGACGGACGCTTCTTGCCGCGCCGTCTCATCGTCTTCCATCTCACCCCGGGCCTCCGCATGGCCAGGGCCGCCTTCGCAGCGGGCTCCTCACGCGCGAACGCGATCAGGAGCCCCACCGCGAACATGGTCGGCAGCAGGGCCGATCCCCCGTAGGAGAACAGCGGGAGCGGGACCCCGGCGATCGGCAGCAGGCCGAGCACCGCACCGATGTTGATCACGGCCTGAACCGTGATCCAGGTGGTCACACCTCCCGCGGCGTACCTCACGAAGGGGTCCTCCGTGCGTCCGGCCACGCGGATACCCGCATAGCCTAGAGCCGCGAAGAGGGCGAGCACCGACAGCGTCCCCGCCAACCCCAGTTCCTCCCCGGTGATGGCGAAGATGAAGTCGGTGTGCGGTTCAGGCAGTTGGCCCCATTTTTCCACACTTGCACCCAGCCCGGATCCGAACCATCCACCGGATGCCAGAGCATAGATGCCATGCACGGCCTGCCAGCACGAGCCGTCGGGTCCGGGTTCGCTCACGCCCATGCAACTGAGCCGGGACATCCGGTTCGGACTGGTCTTGATCAGCAGGAAGGCCAGCACGCCCGCGACGGCGAGCACCCCGCCGAACAGCCGGGTGGGCGCCCCCGCCAGCCAGAGCAGGCCGAACAGGATTGCGGTGAGAATGATCGCAGTTCCCATGTCGCCGCCGAGCATGATCAGCCCGAGGAGCATGAAGGCGACCGGGACGAGCGGCACCAGCATGTGCTTCCACTGCGTCAGCAGCCGCTTGTCCTGTTTGCGGGCGAGCAGGTCGGCGCCCCAGAGGATCAGGGCGAGCTTGCCGAACTCACTGGGCTGGAGCTGGAAGGGGCCGCCCAGGTAGAGCCAGTTCTGGTTACCGTTGACCGACATCCCTATCCCCGGCACCTGGACCAGCACCATCAGGAAGACCGTACCCATGAGCAGCGGGTAGGCGAGCGCCCGGTGGAGCTTGACGGGCATCCGGGAAGCCGTGATCAGCAGTCCGGAGCCGATGAGGGCGGCGAGGAACTGCTTGCGGAAGAAGTACGTGCCGGGCTTCGACAGCTCGAGCGCCTTGATCATCGAGGCGGAATAGACCATCACCAGCCCGAGCACGGTGATCAGCAGCCCGGCGCCGAGGATCAGGTAGTACGCGGTCAGCGGGCGGTCCCAGGCCCGGCGTGCCTGCTCGTACAGCCGCCGCATACCGCCGCCGCGGGGGACGCGGGTGCCGGAGCCGCTGCGGCCCCTGGAGCGCGGTACGGCGGGCTGCCGGGTGCCCGCCGGCCTGCCGCGCTTGGCAGGCCGGCCGGGCGCCGGTGGGGCAAGCACCCGGCTGGTCCCCGCGGCCCCCCGTGGGCGGCCCTTGCCGTGCGCGGCGGAGCTCTCGTCGGCCGGCATTGTCGCTGTCCCCTCCACTGCTCGTGCCCGGGGCTGCTGCCGAGGGCCGGGGCGTGCGGCGGAGCCGCCCGAACCCGGCTGCCCGGGACAGTACGGCGCGGCGGCCGGGCCCGTCAGGCGCTCTCGTCGGCGAGTGCGCGGACCGCGTCCGCGAATGCCTCGCCCCGCTTGTTGTAATTGGCGAACATGTCCATCGAAGCGCAGGCCGGGGCCATCAGTACGGTGTCTCCCGGCCGGGCGAGCCGTGCCGCCGCGCGGACCGCCTCGGACATCGCCCCAGTGTCGGTCCGGTCGAGGTCGACGACCGGGACCTCGGGGGCGTGTCGCGCGAGGGCTTCGCGGATCAGCGCCCGGTCGCGGCCGATCAGTACGGCGCCCCGCAACCGCTTGGCGGCGCCGGTCACCAGCTCGTCGAACGTGGCGCCCTTGGCGAGCCCGCCGGCGATCCAGACGATCGGGTCATAGGCCGCGAGGGAGGCCTCCGCGGCATGGGTGTTGGTGGCCTTGGAGTCGTCGATGTACGCCACCGATGCGACGTCCGCGACGTGTTCGATCCGGTGCGCGTCGGGGCGGAAGGCCCGCAGGCCGTCCCGTACCGCCCTGGGTTCGACGCCGAAGGCTCGGGCCAGTGCCGCGGCCGCCAGGGCGTTGGCGATGTTGTGCGGGGCGGGCGGGTTGATGTCCGCGACCTCGGCGAGCTCCTGGGCCTGTTTCTGCCGGTTGGCCACGAAGGCGCGGTCGACGAGGATGCCGTCGACGACGCCCAGCTGGGACGGGCCCGGGGTGCCGAGGGTGAAGCCGATGGCGCGGCAGCCCTCCTCGACGTCCGCCCCGCGGACCAGGTCCTCGGTGGCCGGGTCGGCCGCGTTGTAGACGCAGGCGATCCGGTTGCCCTCGTAGATCCGGCCCTTGTCCGCGACGTACGCCTCCATGGAGCCGTGCCAGTCGAGGTGGTCCGGGGCCAGGTTGAGAACGGCCGCGGAGTGGGCGCGCAGCGAGGGCGCCCAGTGCAACTGGTAGCTGGAGAGCTCGACGGCGAGTACGTCGTAGGTCTCCTCGCCGAGGACGGCGTCGAGGAGGGAGACGCCGATGTTGCCGACGGCGGCGGTGCGCAGCCCGGCCGCCTCCAGGATCGAGGCGAGCATCCGGACGGTCGTGGTCTTGCCGTTGGTGCCGGTGACCGCGAGCCAGGGCGCCGCATCGGGACCGCGCAGCCGCCAGGCGAGCTCGACGTCGCCCCAGACCGGGACGCCCGCCTCGGCGGCTGCTGCGAAGAGCGGCTTGTCCGGCTTCCAGCCGGGGGTGGTGACGATGAGCTCGGTGGACTCGGGCAGGGTCGCCCCGTCGCCGAGGCGCACGGTGATCCCTTGCGCCTCCAGCTCTGCGGCCTGCGCACGGGAACGCTCGTCGTCCCCGTCGTTGACCACCGTGACAACGGCGCCGAGGCCGTTCAGGACACGGGCAGCGGGGATCCCGCTGACACCGAGTCCGGCGACGGTGACGTGCTTGCCCTGCCAGTCCTGGTTGCTCACTTGGCGGCTGCCCACCCTGCGTAGAAGAGACCGAGTCCGACGATCACGCACATACCCTGGATGATCCAGAAGCGGACCACGACAAGGACTTCGGACCAGCCCTTGAGTTCGAAGTGATGCTGGAGCGGCGCCATCCGGAAGACCCGCTTGCCGGTCATCTTGAAGGAACCGACCTGGATGACCACGGACATGGTGATCATCACGAAGAGGCCGCCGAGGATGGCCATCAGGAACTCGGTGCGGGAGCAGATCGCGAGGCCGGCGAGCGCACCGCCGAGTGCCAGCGAACCGGTGTCGCCCATGAAGATCTTGGCGGGCGAGGTGTTCCACCACAGGAAGCCGAAGCAGGCGCCCATCAGTGCGGAGGCGACGACCGCGAGGTCGAGCGGGTCGCGTACCTCGAAGCAGGCGTTGGGGTTGGTCAGGGAGACCGCGTTGGCGCAGGACTCCTGGAACTGCCACAGCCCGATGAACGTGTACGCGCCGAAGACCATCACCGACGCGCCGGTGGCCAGGCCGTCCAGACCGTCCGTCAGGTTCACGCCGTTGGACATGGCGAGAATCATGAACAGCGCCCAGACGACGAACAGCACCGGGCCGATCGACCAGCCGAAGTCCGTGACGAACGACAGCTTGGTGGAGGCCGGGGTGTTGCCACGGCCGTCGGCGAACTGGAGCGACAGCACCGCGAAGGCGATACCGACTATCAGCTGGCCGGCCATCTTCGCCTTGGCCCGCAGACCGAGCGAACGCTGCTTGACGATCTTGATGTAGTCGTCGAGGAACCCGACGAGGCCCATCCCGGTCATCAGGAAGAGGACCAGCAGACCGGAGAAGCGCATCTCCTCGCCGGTGATCACCTTCGCCAGGAAGTACGCCATCAGCGTGGCCAGGATGAAGGCGATGCCGCCCATGGTGGGCGTGCCCTTCTTGCTGCCGTGGGTGCGCGGGCCGTCGTCACGGATGAACTGCCCGTATCCCTTGCGTGCCAGGAGCTTGATGAGCAGCGGGGTACCGACCAGGGTCAGGAAGAGCCCGATGGCCCCCGCGAAGAGGATCTGCCTCATCGGCCGGTGACCTCGCCCTCGGTCGAGTTCTCCAGCAGTGCCTGGGCGACCCGTTCCAGGCCGGCCGACCGGGACGCCTTCACCAGCACGACGTCTCCCGCGCGCAGTTCACTGCGCAACAGGTCGACGGCCGCCTGTGCGTCGGACACGTGCACCGACTCCTCACCCCACGAACCCTCGTTGTATGCGCCCAGTTGCAGCCAGGAGGCTTCTCTGCCCCCGACCGCGACGAGCTTGCTGACGTTGAGCCGGACGGCGAGCCGTCCGACCGCGTCGTGCTCGGCGAGCGAGGCGTCGCCGAGCTCGGCCATGGGGCCGAGCACCGCCCACGTACGCCGACCCTTCCCCATGGCGGCCAGCGCGCGCAGCGCTGCTCGCATGGACTCGGGGTTCGCGTTGTAGGCGTCATTGACGAACGTCACGCCGTCCGGACGCTCGGTGACCTCCATACGCCAGCGGGAGAGGGTGCCTGCCTCGGAGAGCGCAAGGGCGATCTCGTCTACGGACAGGCCCAACTCATGGGCGACGGCGGCCGCGGCGAGCGCGTTCGACACGTGATGCTCACCGTACAGGCGCATGGTCACATCGCTGCACCCGGTGGGTGTGTGGAGCGTGAAAGCGGGGCGGCCGTCGTCGGTGAGACGGACCTTCTCTCCCCGTACGTCCGCATCCGCGGCTTCGCCGAAGAGCAGAACACGGGCCTTCGTACGGGAGGACATGGCGAGGACGAGCGGGTCGTCGGCGTTGAGGACGGCGACTCCGTCCTCCGGGAGCGCCTCGACCATCTCGCCCTTGGCGATCGCGATCTGCTCGCGGCCGCCGAACTCACCGATGTGCGCGGTGCCGACGTTGAGGACGAGGCCGATCCGCGGCGGAACCAGGCCGGTGAGGTAGCGGATGTCGCCGATGTAGCGGGCCCCCATTTCGAGGACCAGGTGCTCGGTCTTCTCGGTGGCGCGCAGGGCGGTGAGCGGCAGGCCGATCTCATTGTTGAGGTTGCCCGCGGGGAAGACGGTGGGGCCCTTGCGCTCCAGGAGCTGGGCGATCAGGTCCTTGGTGGAGGTCTTGCCCGCGGAGCCGGTGAGGGCGACGACAGTGGTGCCGAGGCGTTCGACGACGGTCCGGGCGAGGGTGCCGAGCGCGGCCATGACGTCGTCGACGACGATCGCCGGAACACCGACGGGGCGGGCGGCGAGTACGGCTGCCGCGCCCGCCTCGACGGCGCGCTGCGCGTAGTCGTGGCCGTCGACCCGCTCGCCGGCGAAGGCGACGAACAGACTGTCTTGCTGCACCTCTCGGGAGTCGATGACGACAGGCCCGCTGACGGTCACTGCCGGATCCGGTATGTCGTACGACTGCCCACCGACGATTTCGGCGATCTCGGCGAGGGTAAGGGCGATCACTTGGTCATCCCTGACTGTTGTTCTCGTGGGTGTGGGCAAGCTCCGGGGCGTTCTCGGCGCTCTTGTGCCCCAGGGACCGTGCGATGGCCGCACGCAGCACCGTACGGTCGTCGAAGGGGCGTACCACTCCGTGGATGTCCTGGCCCTGTTCGTGTCCCTTGCCGGCGATCAGCACGGTGTCGCCGGGCCGGGCGCGGGCGACCGCGGCGGCGACGGCGGCGGCCCGGTCGGCGTCGACCAGGACGTCACCGCGCTCGTGTGCGGGCACCTCGGCGGCGCCCGAGAGCATCGCGGCGAGGATGGCCAGAGGGTCCTCGGAGCGGGGGTTGTCGGAGGTCAGTACGGCGGTGTCGGCGAGGCGGGCCGCGGCGGCGCCCATCGGGCCGCGTTTCGTCGTGTCGCGGTCGCCACCGCAGCCGAGCACGATGTGCAGTTTGCCCTTGGTCACCTTGCGCAGCGAGCGCAGGACCGACTCGACGGCATCGGTCTTGTGCGCGTAGTCGACGACCGCGAGGTACGGCTGGCCGGCGTCCACACGCTCCAGCCGGCCCGGGACGCCGGGGACAGCGGCGACGCCGTCGGCCGCGGTCTGGGGGTCGACGCCCGCGACGGCGAGGGTGACGATCGCGGCGAGGGTGTTGGCGACGTTGAACGGTCCGGGCAACGGGGCCCTGGCCGTGATCCGTTCGTCCTTGGGACCGACGGCCGTGAACGTGGAGCCCAGCGGTCCGACCGCGACGTCCTCGGCGCGCCAGTCGGCGTCCGGGTGGCCCTCGGCGGAGAAGGTGACAACCGGGACGGTTGCCTCCGTGACCAGCCTGCGGCCGTACTCGTCGTCGAAGTTGACGACGCCCTGCCGGCTCCGCTGCGGGGTGAACAGCTTCGCCTTGGCCTGGAAGTAGTCCTCCATCCCGGAGTGGAACTCCATGTGCTCCGGGCTGAGGTTGTTGAAGACGGCGACGTCGAAGACACAGCCGTCGACGCGGCCGAGTACCAGGGCGTGGCTGGAGACCTCCATGGTGACCGCGTCGACGCCACGCTCGCGCATGACGGCGAAAAGGGCCTGGAGATCGGTGGCTTCGGGGGTGGTGCGCTCGGACTTGATGCGCTCGTCACCGATCCGCGTCTCGACGGTGCCGATCAGGCCGGTGCTGCGTCCGGCGCCACGGAAGCCGCCCTCGACGAGGTACGCGGTGGTGGTCTTCCCGGACGTACCGGTGATCCCGATCTGGAGGAGGTCGGCGCCGGGCCGCCCGTAGATATCGGCGGCGAGTTCGCCCATCCGGCCGCGCGGGTTCTCGGTCACCAGCACCGGCAGCCCGGTCGCGGCGGCGCGCTCGGCGCCCGCCGGGTCGGTGAGAACCGCTGCCGCGCCGAGGCCGGCCGCCTGGGCGGCGAAGTCGGCGCCGTGCAGCCGGGCGCCGGGCAGCGCCGCGTACACATCGCCGGGCCGCACCGCCCGCGAGTCGTGCGTGATGCCGGTGACCTCACCGGATCCCGGCGGCTCGACTCCCAGCCGGGCTGCCAGTTCACCGAGGGGGGTCGGCCGCAGCCGATCCGGGCGGGGCGCTCCCGGGTAGGTCACAGGGGCGTCCTTCGGGGTGGTTTGGGACTGTTCAGCGTGGGGCACGGCGGTGAGCGTACCGGGCGCACCCGGCGTCTCGCTAAGTGAGGGGGCAGGGTTGCGGTGGTTCCCGTTCCGGTTCCCGGGTTCGGGGGTGATGGTTGTCACTGGCTGGTTTCCCCGAGTTCACTCGCCGGGATTGAAGGACACGGGCAGCCGGGCTGACTCGCTGCCGGACGGTGGGGTCTGGAGCGTCTTCAGCGCGAACTCCATGACCTGCTTGTAGATGGGACCGCAGATCTGACCGCCGAAGTAGCTCCCCTTGGTGGGGTTCTGGATCGCACAGTAGACGGTGATCTGCGGGTCGTCGGCGGGCGCGAAGCCCGCGAAGGACGCGGTGTAGCCGTGGTAGCCGCCTCGGACCGGGTCGACCCGGTTGGCCGTGCCGGTCTTGCCCGCGACCCGGTATCCGGGGATGCGGGCCTTGGTTCCGGTGCCCTCCTCGTCACCGACCACCGACTCCAGCATGCTTGCGAGTGTTTTCGCGGTCTTCTTGCTGATCACCCGGGCCTGTTCGGGGGCGGCGGCGGGGGTGAAGCGGCCGTCCGCGCCCTTGGTTCCGCGGATCAGGGTGGGCTGGATCCGGACGCCGCCGTTGGCGATCGTCGAGTAGACGGAGGCGGCCTGCATCGCGTTGAGTGAGAGTCCCTGGCCGAACGGGATCGTGTACTGCTGGGAGGTCGACCAGTCCTGCGGCTTGGCGAGGATGCCGGGGGTCTCGCCCGGGTAGTTCAGCCCGGTCGGGCGGCCGATGCCGAATTTGCGCAGATACGAGTAGAGGACCTTGTTGGCCTGCGGCTGGGTCCTGCCGAGCTGCCCGGCGGCCAGAATGGTGCCGATGTTGCTGGACTTGGCGAGTACGCCGTTGAGCGTCAGGTACCAGGTGGCGTGGTCGATGTCGTCCTTGAAGAGCCGGTCGCCGCGGTGCAGCCGATTGGGGACGGTGACATGGGTGCCCGGGGTGGCCGCTCCCTCCTCCAGCACGGCAGCCATGGACATGACCTTGCTGGTGGAGCCCGGTTCGTACACGTCCTGCAGCGCCGCGTTGCCCAGCGACGCCGCGTCGGCCTGCGAGAGGTCGTTGGGGTCGAATCCCGGGGCGTTGGCCATGGCGAGGACCTCGCCGGTCTTCGCGTTCTGCACGATCACATAGCCGCGGTCCGCCCTGGACTTCTTCACCTGGTCCGAGATGGCCTTCTGCGCGGCCCACTGGATGTCCCGGTCGATGGTCAGCTCGATGTCGGAACCCGCGACCGCCGGGACCTCGCTGGTGCCCGCGGTGGGCACCCGGCGGCCGCCGGACTGGGCGTACCTGATCTTGCCGTCCTCGCCCGCGAGCTCCTTGTCCAACTGTGACTCTAGGCCGCCCGCACCCTTGCCCTCGGCGTTGACGTAACCCAGTATCCCGGCGGCCAGCGCGCCATTGGGGTAGACCCGCTTGGTGGTCGCCTCCTGGAAGACACCGGCCAGCACGCTGGCCCCGGTGCCGCCGTTCGCCCTGCCCTTCTGCGCCTTCTCGGCGAAAACGGACTTGAGGTCCTTGATCTGCTTCCAGACCTGCGGGGTCTGGCGGCGGGCCAGCACCACGTACCGGCTCTTCGGCGTCGACAGCTTCTTCGCCAGCTCCGCTGCCTCGACGCCGAGGATGGGTGCGAGGAGGGCCGCGGCCTGCTCCGGTGCGTCCGGGGCCTTGCTGTCCTCGGGTGTGAACATCTTGGGGTCGGCGGTGATGTTGTAGGCGTCGACGCTGGTGGCCAGGGCGATCCCGCTGCGGTCGGTGATCTCACCGCGCTCGGCGGCGACCGTGTACTCGAGGTAGCGGTTCTTGTCGGCCTTGGCCGCGTACGCACTGGCATCGACGGCCTGGACCTGCAGGAGCCGCACGACGAACGCCAGCATGACGAGCGTCAGCGCCAGGCTGACCAGACGGAGCCGGGGGCGCGGGCTGCCCAGCCGCAGCGGGCCCGCCGATCCCTTGCGCGGAACGCGGCGGCCCATTGCGCGGGGCGCGGCGGACGACGGGCGGCGGGCGGCGGGCCGGGGGCGGCCGGAGCCGGCTGCGGCGCTGCGGGGACGCGCGGGGCCGGGGACCCGGCGGCGCGGTGGTTCCTTCGAGGGCACTGCGTCACCTGCCGGGGCTCGTCGAGGACTGGTTTACCGGGGTGCGCGGCTGCGCGGGCGGGGCTGCGGAGGTGCTGGGCTTCGTCGCGGGCGGGGCTGCGGAGATGCTGGGCTTGGTCACGGGCGTCGCCGACGGCGAGCCGGTGACCGACGCCGTGGACGTGGCCGAGGCGGCGGACGGCGGGGGTACCGCCTGCTGGGTCTGCCGGGGAACTGCGGGGGTCGGCAGGGCGGTGGCCTCGGAGGGGACACCGCGGACCGTGCCGTCGGGTTGGAGGAAAGCGGGGCTGCCGCCGGGCACCATGCCCAGCTCGCGGGCGCGGCGCTCCAGTGCGTCGGGCTTCGAGTACCCGTCGACGTCGTGCTGGAGCGCCTGCTGCTCGTCGGTGAGCTCGGTGGTCCGCTTCTTCAGTTCACTCAGCCTGAACGAACCTTCGTTGAGCGCGGAGTTCAACAGCAGCAGGGTGATCAGTCCGCCGCCGAGAAGCAGCACGACCAGCAGGGCGAAGGGCGTACGCGCCGCGTTGCTGGGCCCGGAGGGCATCAGCCGGGCGAGGCGCGCGGCCCGCCCCTTCAGCTGTCGGGCCGATCCGCTCACCGCGCCACCTCGGGCTCTCCCGGTGCCGTGCCGGCCGGACCGGCCGCGCTCACCGCTCCTCCTCGCGGATCCGCTGGGCACCGCGCAACCGGGCGGGGGCGGCTCGCCGGTTCTCGGCGACCTCCTCCTCCGTGGGCAGTTCCGCGCCGCGGGTCAGCAGCTTGAGCCGGGGCTGGTAGCGCTCGGGGACGACGGGCAGACCGGGCGGCGCCGTGTTGGCGGCGCCCGCCGCGAACACCTGCTTGACCAGGCGGTCCTCCAGCGAATGGTACGAGAGAACGGCGATCCTGCCGCCGACGGCGAGGGACTGCACCGCGGCCGGGATCGCCCGCTCCAGGACGGCGAGCTCGCCGTTGACCTCGATGCGCAGCGCCTGGAAGGTGCGCTTGGCCGGGTTGCCGCCGGTGCGCTTGGCGGCCTGCGGCAGCGAGTCCCGGATCAGTTCGACCAGCCGGGCGCTGTTGCTGAACGGCTCCTTCTCGCGCTCGCGCACGATCGCGGAGACGATCCGCTTGGCCTGCTTCTCTTCGCCGTACGCGCGCAGGATCCGGACGAGTTCGCCAGGCGGATAGGTGTTGAGCACCTCGGCCGCGCCGATACCGGTCGTCTGGTCCATCCGCATGTCGAGCGGGGCGTCCTGGGCGTACGCGAATCCGCGGTCGGCCTCGTCCAGCTGCATGGAGGAGACACCGAGGTCGAACAAAATGCCCTGGACCTTGGGGATACCGAGCCGGGCGAGCACCTCGGGCAGTTCGTCGTAGACGGCGTGCACCAGTGTGGCCCGGTCGCCGTACGGGGCGAGCCGCTCGCCGGAGAGCCGCAGCGCTTCCTTGTCCCGGTCCAGCGCGATCAGCCGGGCGGACGGGAAGGCGGCGAGCAGCGCCTCGCTGTGGCCACCGAGGCCGAGGGTGCAGTCGACGACCACGGGCTGCTGCGGGCCCGGCGCTTCCAGAGCCGGGGCCAACAGGTCCAGGCATCGCTGGAGCATCACCGGGACGTGTCGGGTCTGGCTCATGCGCCCTCTCAGGCTCAGGTCCCGTGTGGCGGCTCGTACGGCCTGGTCCCCGCCCGCTCGGAAGGGGGGGCCCACCGGCGCCGGGGAAGTGGCGTCAGCCGACCGGCGAGCGGGAGAGGGCCGGGCCGTACGAACGCCGCGCACACAGCGGAAATCTTCGGAATGTGCAGGGTGTCGGTATCTTCCGGTCACTTTAGTCCACCCTGCCATTCGATCGATTCCCGATCAATCAACGGGGCAACGCGTCGCCCCGCCCTCCCTGTCACCCGGTCGAGCTATTCGCTGTGAAGCTTGTGGGTTGCCTCACAACAAGCCTCGTTGACGTTCTTTGTCCGCTCTCACAGCACGCCGGAGTGAACTGTGGGAGCTAACGTCATATCCATGTCGACTTCCGCGCACCCCCACGCCGAGCCCTCCGCATCCACTGCCGGTCAGGACCGTACCGGCGGGACCGTCACCGACCGCCTGGTCGAGGCGAACATCCGTTACGCGGCCGAGTTCAACGACCCCGGCATGGACGCACGGCCGGTGCTGAAGGTCGCCGTGGTCGCCTGCATGGACGCCCGGCTCGACCTGCACGACGCGCTCGGCCTCGCGCTCGGCGACTGCCACACCATCCGCAACGCGGGCGGCGTGGTCACCGACGATGTGATCCGCTCGCTCACCATCAGCCAGCGAGCCCTCGGCACCCGCAGCGTCATACTCATTCACCACACCAACTGCGGCCTCGAATCGATCACCGAGGAGTTCCGGCAGGAGCTGGAGGCGGAGGTCGGTCAGCGCCCGGTGTGGGCCGTGGAGGCGTACAAGGACGCGGATCAGGACGTGCGGCAGTCCATGCAGCGCGTCCGCACCTCGCCGTTCCTGCTGCACACCGACGACGTCCGCGGCTTCGTCTTCGACGTGACCAGCGGCTTGCTCCGCGAGATCCTTCCCGTCGCCTGACCCTGATTGCACGTCCGGCGGGCACCGAAAAGGGCCTGGAGCCTGACATTTCGCATCCACTTGTCCACAGGCGAGTGACACGCAGCGGTAACGGCAACAAGAATGCGGGTGTGACACCCACCGGACCTGTCCGGAGGGTGTCCGTACATCGGGGTGGGCCGGGCCAACTACAGCGCATCGGCCCGTGAATGGGGTACCCCATGCTCCTTGCGAGCGCGGGGCAGGGCCGAGGAGGGCCGGGTGACGACCTATGACGATCGAGCGAGCCTCACAGATCTGACCGCCACAGCGGAGCGGGTGCGCAGGTCGGTGGAGAGTGTGATCGAAGGCAAGCCTGAGGTCGTACGGCTTTCGCTGACCGTGCTGCTCGCGGAGGGGCATCTCCTCATCGAGGACGTCCCCGGGGTCGGCAAGACGATGCTGGCCAAGGCGCTCGCGCGGTCGATCGACTGCTCGGTGCGGCGCATCCAGTTCACGCCGGACCTGCTGCCTTCGGACATCACCGGCGTGTCGGTCTTCGACCAGCAGCGGCGCGACTTCGAATTCAAGCCGGGCGCGATCTTCGCCCAGATCGTGATCGGCGACGAGATCAACCGCGCCTCGCCGAAGACCCAGTCCGCTCTGCTGGAGTCGATGGAGGAGCGCCAGGTCACCATCGACGGGCACAGTTACGGACTGCCGGACCCGTTCATGGTGGTGGCCACCCAGAACCCGGTCGAGATGGAGGGCACCTATCCGCTGCCCGAGGCCCAGCGCGACCGGTTCATGGCCCGCGTGTCGATCGGCTACCCCAGCGCGGAGGCCGAACTGCAGATGCTCGATGTACACGGCGGGATCTCGCCGCTCGACGATCTGCAACCGGTGGCGCACGCCCACGACATCGTGAAGCTGATCGAGGCCGTGCGGATGGTCCATGTGGCCGAGTCGGTGCAGCGGTACGCGGTGGAGCTGGTCAGCGCCACCCGCACCCACCCGGATCTCAGACTCGGCGCCTCGCCGCGCGCCACCCTGCATCTGCTGCGAGCCGCCAGGGCGTCCGCGGCGCTGACCGGGCGGGACTACTGTCTGCCGGACGATGTGCAGGCGCTGGCCGTCCCGGTGCTCGCGCACCGGTTGCTGCCCACCGCGCAGGCCCAGCTGAACCGCCGCACCGCGGAGCAGGTCGTGCTGGAAATCCTCCAGCAGACGCCGGTGCCGACCGCGGCCGGCGGTACGTCGGTCCCGGCGCCGCAGCACCAGCCGGGCCGGCCGGTGTACGGCCGGCAGCAGCCGCCCGGCGCGCGGCGGGCGTGATGACGGCCGGGGGGTCCGCCTCGATGGAGGACGGCGACGGCAAAGGCGGCCTGCGGGCCGCGCTGGGCGGGCTGACCACGCGTGGGCGGTCCTTCCTCGCTGCCGGAATCGCGGCCGCGATCTGCGCGTATGTGCTGGGCCAGGGTGATCTGCTGCGGGTCGGGCTGCTGCTCACCGTGCTCCCGCTGGTCTGTGCGACAGTGCTCCTCCGCACCCGCTACCAGGTCGCGGGCACCCGGCGGCTCACCCCGTCCCGAGTGCCCGTGGGCACCGAGGCACGGGTGCATCTGCGGGTGGAGAACGTGTCGCGGCTGCCCACCGGGCTGCTGATGCTGCAGGACCGGGTGCCCTATGTGCTCGGGCCGCGCCCCCGGTTCGTCCTGGACCGGGTGGAGGCGGGCGGCCGGCGTGAGGTGTCCTACCGGGTCCGGTCGGATCTGCGCGGGCGCTATCCGCTCGGACCGCTGCAGCTGCGGCTGAGCGATCCGTTCGGGATGTGCGAGCTGACCCGTTCGTTCAGCGCGTACGACACCCTGGTCGTCGTCCCGCGGACCCAGCCGCTGCCGCCGGTGCGGCTGTCGGGCGAGGCGTCCGGGTACGGCGAGGGGCGGCAGCGCTCACTCGCCCTGGCCGGTGAGGACGACGTGATTCCGCGCGGCTACCGGCACGGCGACGACTTGCGCCGGGTCCATTGGCGCTCCACCGCGCGCTATGGCGAGCTGATGGTGCGCCGCGAGGAGCAGCCCCAGCGGGCCAGGTGCACGGTGCTGCTGGACACCCGGCGGATCGCCTATCAGGGGACCGGGCCCGACTCGCCCTTCGAGTGGGCGGTGTCGGGGGCGGCGTCCGCGCTGGTGCACATGCTGGAGCGGGGCTTCGCGGTGCGGCTGCTGACCGACGACGGCAGTTCGGTGCCGGGCGAGGGCGAGGGCGGCTTCGCCGGATCGACCCAGGAGTCCGCCGACTCCGCGGGACTGATGATGGACACTCTCGCGGATGTCGACCACTCCGACGGGGGCGGTCTGTCGCGCGCGTACGACGTACTGCGCGGCGGCAACGAGGGGCTGCTGGTCGCGTTCCTCGGCGATGTGGACGACGAGCAGACGGCGGTGGCTGCCCGAATGCGGCAGCGCAGCGGCGGCGCCGTCGCGTTCGTCCTGGACAGTGCCGCCTGGATGCACGGCGGCGCGTCCGACGCGGAGCTCGCGGCGTCCGAGGAGCGCCTGCGACGGCTGCGCGAGTCGGGCTGGACAGCGGTCGCGGTGGGGCCGGGGGCGGATCTCGCCCAGCTGTGGCAGCAGGCGGGACAGCAGAGCTCCGTGGCGCAGTCCGCGCTGTCGGGCGGCACGACAGGTTTCACCGGTGGATGGTCATGAGGGGACGGTCATGAGCGGTCGCGGTCGGCTGGCGCTGTGCGCCTTTGCGGCGACGCTGTTGGCGGCGGGTTCGATGCTGCCGCTGGTCCACCCGACCGGATGGATCCTGCAGGCCACGGCCCTGCTGGCGATCCAGAGCGGGGTGGGCGCGCTCGCCCGCCGGGTGCCGCTGCCGCGGCTGCTGATCGTCACGGCACAGTTCCTGGTCACCCTGGTGCTGCTGACCGCGGTGTTCGCCCGGGAGCAGGCCGTGGCCGGCTTTCTGCCGGGCCCCGAGGCCGTACGGCAGCTGGCGGACCTGCTGCAGGCGGGCGCGGACGATGTGGGGCAGTACGCCATCCCGGCGCCCGCGACGGCAGGCATCCGGCTGATGTTGGTCGGCGGTGTACTGCTGATCGGTCTGGCCGTGGACACCCTCGCGGTGACGTTTCGCAGCGCGGCCCCGGCCGGGCTGCCGCTCCTGGCGCTCTACTCGGTCGCCGCAGGGCTGTCCGGCGGCGGCGGCGCGGGCTGGCTCTGGTTCCTGCTGGCCGCCTGCGGCTATCTGCTGCTCCTGCTGGCCGAGGGCCGGGACCGGATCTCCCAGTGGGGACGGGTCTTCGGTGGCGCGGGACGGTCACCGAGCGGTGCGGCGGCCGGCCTCGACGTGTCGGGCGGCCGAGCGCTCGCCCCCATCCGCACCGGGCGGCGGATCGGTGCGCTGGCGCTGGGCATCGCACTGGCCGTACCGGCGGCCCTGCCCGCTCTCGACGGCGGATTCCTCGGGGGGACCGGCAGTGGAAACGGCAAGGGCGGTGGCGGCGGCACGATCTCCGCGGTGAACCCGCTGGTCTCGCTGCAGAACAATCTGAACCAGCCGGAGAACCGGGAGGTGATGTCGTACCGCACCAATTCCCGGAACCCGCAGGACTTCTATCTGCGGATCCTGGCCCTGGACCAGTTCAACGGAAGCGAGTGGCGGGCCTCCCGGCGCAGCCTGAAGGACGTGCCGAAGCGGATCCCGGGGCCGAACGGTCTGAGTCCGGACGTCGCCGTCACAGAGATCCGGTCGAACATCTCCTCCTCCCGCTCCTACCAGCAGAGCTATCTGCCGCTCCCCTACCCCGCAACCGAGGTGAAGATCGACGGGCACTGGCGGTACGAACCCGCGGGGCGCACCCTCGTCGGCGACCGCGGCCAGACGACCAGCGGCGCGCGTTACGAGGTGTCGAGCCTGGTCGTGCAGCCGACCGCGGACCAGCTCGCTGCGGCTCCCGACGCGCCCTCCGAGGTGCTGCGGGAGTACACCAAGGTGCCTGGCTCGCTGCCGGAGGTGGTCAAGAAGACGGCGGACGAGCTGACGAAGGGCGCCGCCAACAACTACGAGCGAGCGGTGAAGCTGCAGAACTACTTCGCCTCGGAGGGCGGCTTCAGCTACGACACCACGGTGTCCTCCGGCACCGGCTCGGCCGCGATCGGCCGGTTCCTGAAGGAGAAGAGGGGTTTCTGCGTCCACTTCTCGTTCACGATGGCCGCGATGGCGCGGACGCTGGGCATTCCGGCCCGCGTCGCGGTGGGCTTCACTCCCGGCACAGTGCAGTCGAACGGTGCGGTGTCGGTGGGGCTGCGCGATGCGCACGCCTGGCCCGAGCTGTATTTCGAGGGCGTCGGATGGACCCGGTTCGAACCGACCCCGACCCGTGGCAACGTGCCCGGCTATACCCGGCCGGACGCTCCTGCGGGCAGCGCGGCCGACCCGAGCCTGCCGGAGCAGGGCGCCTCGGCGGAACCGTCCGCCGCACCGTCCGCCTCGGCGAGCTGCCCTGCGCAGCTGCGCAAGCAGGGCGACTGCGACAACGTGGCGGCGTCCGCCGCCGCGGGTCCCACGGACTCGGGGACCCCGACGAGCACCGTTGTCTGGGTGGCTCTGGCCGTGCTGCTGGTCGTCACGCTGCCGTTGCTGCCGATGCTGTGGCGGGTACGGGTACGTAAGCGGAGGCTGGCGTCGTCCGCCGGACGCACGCCGGCCGATGTGACGGCCAGAACGCTGGCGGCCTGGCTGGAGATCATCGATTCGGCGTGGGACCACGGCGTCGAGCCGGACGACTCACAGACCCCGCGGAAGACGGCGGCCCGGGTGGTCCGGCTGGGACACCTCGACACAGAGGCGGCGGCCGCGGTGCACCGGGTGGCGGGGGCGGTGGAGCAGGTGCTCTACGCCCCGCAGCCCCGGGCGGGCGCCGGGTTCGCCGAGGACGTGGAGATGGTGCGGAACAGCTTGCGGATCTCCGCCGACCGCTTCACCCGGATCCGGGCGGTCGTGGCACCGCGATCGGCCATTCGGGTGATCGACGCGCTCTCGGAACGCCGATCGGCTGTCGTCGGCAGGTGGGCTGCGCGGTGGGGCGGTTGGCTGCGGTGGCCGTCCCGGCAGCAGAGCTGAGGCACGGCGCGCGGCCTCCGGCTGCGCGCCGTGTCCCTGGCGTCCCCGTAGCCGCAGGGGCCACAAGGGCATGAGGGGGATCCCTTCGACGGGCTCGATTGCGCAAGCCCGTCCGGCGGCTGCGGGCCGTCCGGCGTTCGAGGGCACCCCGTGAGCGGTCACGGCACTGGTGCGGGAATGGGTGAGGGGGCGGCCGCATCT
>NZ_JBLVKW010000013.1:0-95299 GCF_048270745.1 Streptomyces sp. NPDC056231
CTGCCGGATCCGGCAGGGGCTCACTCGCGCATGAGGGCGGTCCGGCTCAGGTCCAGAGCATCGCGATGAAGATGTTGGCGACCGTCAGTCCGCCGACCGTCGCGAACACGCCCTTCTCGGCCTTCTCCTCGTCCCGCTTGATGTAGACCAGCGCGAGGATCACCACCAGGACCGCCAGCTTCACGCCGATCTTGATGTTGTTGACCGAGTGGCCGTCGGCCTGGTTGAGCCCGACCAGCGCAACGCCGGTGACCAGCATGGTCAGCGCGCCGTGCAGCATCGCCGGAACGAAGCGTGCCGTTCCCGCGCCCATCGCCTTCATCTGGGTCAGGAAGCCGCCCAGGAGGGAGGCGATGCCGATGATGTGCAGCGCGACGAAGACATTGATGAGTACGTCCATGAGGCAGCAGCCTAGCCGGGGCCATATCACCCCTCTTCGGCGAGGTGGGAGGTTCCTCGGCATTTCGCTTACATCTGCACCAATTGCCTGACTCTGGTGCAATTTCCCAGTCGCTCAACGACAACGCATCGCCAAATTCGGGCAATAACCGTCATTGCGACTCTTCCCCGCGCCCCGGGCTTAGCGTCCCTGTCCAGGTGGCCGGCTTCACCACTGCTCCGCACCCGGACGGCGGCCCGGTCACCCAGCCGAGAAATCCGGCGGCGGGCCGCTCCCCCTGTTGGCGTCCCGCCACCGGATCTCAGCGGCCCGCCGGTAGGCCCCGACGGGCAGTCGACGCAAGGAGCCCCGCCCCTGTGGCAGCGCATCGGAAACCCAGGCAGCGCCAGCATCCCGGCTCCGCCGCCCGCACCGCAGCCACCCTCGCCTTCGCCGCGGCGGCGACCGCCGCCGCCCTGCCGGGCTCCGCCCACGCCGGACCACACCCCACCCCCGCCCGGATCAAGGCCGCGGTGGACCGGCTGTACCACGACGCCGAGGTCGCCACCGAGCAGTACAACGGCGCGAAGGAGAAGGCGGCCGCCGCCGCCAAGTCCCTGAACGCACTGCGCGACGAGGCCGCCCGCAGGACCGAACGCCTCAACGCCTCCCGCAACGAACTCGGTTCGCTCGCCGCCGCGGAGTACCGCACCGGCGGCCTCGACCCCGCCGTGCAGCTGGCGCTGTCCTCGGACCCCGACCAGTATCTGCAACGGGCCTCGTACGTGGACCGGGCCGCCGACCGCCAGGCGGCCGAGGTCTCCAACGTGCGGCGTCAGGTCACCGAGATCGCCCAGCTGCGCGCGGAGGCGAAGGACGAGCTGGCGGACCTCACCGCCCGCCGGGCCGACCTGAAGAAGCACCGGACGACGGTCAGGGCCAGACTGGCGGAGGCCCAGAAGCTCCTCGACACCCTCTCACCCGCGGAGCGCGCCGAGTTCGAGCGCTCGGACACCGCCCGCGCCGCCGCCCGCGCGGATCGCAGCGCCCCGCGCTTAGGCACCGCCGAGGCCCCCAACGCCCGCGCAGCGGAGGCCATCGCGTTCGCCTACGGAGCGCTCGGCAAGCCGTACGTCTGGGGCGCGACCGGACCGTCCTCGTTCGACTGCTCCGGGCTGACCCAGGCCGCCTGGCGCTCCGCCGGCGTCTCACTCCCCCGCACCACATACACCCAGATCAACGCCGGCCGGAACATTCCCCGCTCCGAACTCGCCCCTGGCGACCTGGTGTTCTTCTACTCCGGGATCAGCCATGTCGGTCTCTACATCGGCGACGGACAGATGATCCACGCGCCGCACCCCGGAGCGCCGGTCCGCATCGCGCCGATCGACGGCATGCCCTTCGCGGGAGCGACCCGGGTCGCATAGGCTCCCTTGCTGCACAGTTCGCGGTCCTGAGTCCGGAGCCCCCACCGGACCGGTCGAAGGGGGACCCCCGTATGCCCATGGACACCGACGTCCAGACCTACGCCCAGACACTCGCCCTCCGCTCACCCGGCCACTTCCGGGTCGGCCCGTTCACTGTCCGCCACAACCCGAACTGGTCGCTGAAGTACGCCAATTACGCGATCCCGGACCGGGACTCCGAACCGACCGCGACCGACGTGCAGAAGCTGATCGCCGCATTTCGCGAACGCGACCGGATGCCGCGCCTGGAGTATCTGCCTGACTGGGCACCCGCGGTCGAACCCGCCCTTCTCGCCGCCGGGTTCACCGTCGAGGACCGTCCGCCGATCCTCGTGTGCACACCCGGCGACCTCCTGCCGCCGAAGCCCGTCGACACCCTCGTGCTGGCCGAACCGGCCACCGACGCCGAGTTCGACGCCGCCGCCCGCGTACAGCACCACGGGTACGGCGGGACCGGGGAGCCCGAGGGCGGCCAAGCCGCATTGCTGCGCGACGCGGTCGCGGACGGCGGAGTGGCGGCGCTCGCCACCCTCGACGGCACCCCGGCGGGCGCGGGCGGCTGCTCGGTCCCGGTCGACGGCCTCACCGAACTGACCGGTCTCGCCGTCGCCGACGCCTTCCGCCGCCGCGGCATCGGCGCCGCACTCTCCGCCCATCTGACCGCGGCCGCGTTCGCGCGGGGCTGCCGGGTGGTGTGGCTGGAGCCGGCCGACGCCGCTGTGGAACGGATCTACGCGGGCATCGGCTACCGCAGGGTCGGCGAAAAACTCAACATCTCCGTCGACCCCGAAAGGGAGAACAGCTGACTCGGACCGGTCGGTCTCAGACCAGTCGTCGGGCCGTCGCCCACCGCGTCAGCTCGTGCCGGTTCGACAGCTGGAGCTTCCGCAGCACCGCCGAGACATGCGACTCGACCGTCTTCACCGAGATGAACAGCTGCTTGGCGATCTCCTTGTACGCATAGCCGCGTGCGATCAGCCGCAGCACCTCGCGCTCGCGCTGCGTCAGCCGGTCCAGGTCCTCGTCGACCGGCGGTGCGTCCGTCGAGGCGAACGCGTCGAGGACGAAGCCGGCCAGCCGGGGCGAGAACACCGCGTCGCCTTCCTGCACCCGGAAGACCGAATCGACGAGGTCAGTGCCGGTGATCGTCTTGGTGACGTAGCCGCGGGCGCCGCCGCGGATGACACCGATGACATCCTCCGCGGCGTCGGAGACGGACAGCGCAAGGAACCGCACCGGGTTCTCGACCGCGCCCATCAGCGGGGTGCAGCGGCGCAGCACCTCGACGCCGCCGCCGCCCGGCAGGTGCACGTCGAGGAGGACGACCTCAGGACGGGTCGCCGTGATGACGGTGACCGCCTGGTCGACGTCTGCGGCCTCGCCGACGACCTCGACACCGGTCTCCTCGGTGCGGCCGATCTCGGCCTGGACTCCGGTGCGGAACATCCGGTGGTCGTCGACGAGCACGACCCGTACCCGGCGCTCCGGGCCCCCGGCCGTTTCGGTGGTCTCCGTCATTCGCTCGCCCTCTCCATCTCCAGCTCGACTTCCGTGCCCCCGCCGGGCACCGAACGCAGCCGCGCCGTACCGCCGTTGCGCTGCATCCGGCCGATGATTGATTCTCGTACGCCCATTCTGTCCCCCGGTACGGCATCCGGATCGAATCCCGGTCCACGGTCCCGTACGGAGACGAAGACCGTGCGGCCCTCGACCTCCGCGTAGACCTGCACGGCGCCGCCCTCGCCACCGTACTTCGCGGCATTGACCATCGCCTCGCGTGCGGCCTGCATCTGCGCGGCGAGCTTCTCGTCGAGCGGGCAGTCGCCGACGACGACGACCTCCAGCGGGACGCCGTGCTTGTCCTCGACCTCGGCGGCGGCGCGTTTGACCGCTTCGGCGAGGGTCTCCGGTTCGTCACCCTCGTCCTTGCCGGTGCCCTCGGGGTTGTACAGCCAGTTGCGCAGCTCGCGTTCCTGCGCGCGGGCCAGTCTGCGGACCTCGTTGCTGTCGTCCGCGTTGCGCTGGATCAGGGTGAGAGTGTGCAGCACGGAGTCGTGGACATGAGCCGCGACCTCGGCGCGTTCCTGGGCCCTGATGCGCATCAGGCGCTCCTCGGACAGGTCCTGGGTCATGCGGACGAGATAGGGACCCGCCAGCAGCGCGATACCGGTGAGGACGGCGATCGCCGCGGTCAGGACATTGCCGAGCTGGGCCGCGGAGCCGCGTACCACCATGAACACGGCGAGCCCCAGGCCGACCAGGGCGACCCCGGCCAGCGCCCGCGCCAGATGCAGCACCCGGCGACGGCTTCCGACCTCCATCCAGCGGGCCCGGCGGGCGTTGTCGGCCTGCCGCCACACCAGGACGGAGCCCGCTCCGATCAGCAGCGTCGGCCAGATGTATCGGTCGGCCTCGCTGCCCATGTCGACGTTGCCGACGAAGATGACGGCGCCGATGAGGAGCGCGAGGAGAGCGAACACCTGCCCCTTGTCGGGCTTGCGGAGCCGGCGCCGGCCGTCGGGAGCCGTCTCGAAGACGGAGCGCGGCGCCTCGACACCGCCGACGCCGAGCGGGACGACGATCCAGAACACGGCGTAGAGCAGAGCCCCGAGGCCGTCCGCGAAGAACAGTCCGAGGAAGACGAACCGCACCCAGACGACGGGCAGCCCGAGATGTCCGGCGAGACCGCGCGCGACACCGCCGAGCTGCCGTCCGTCGGCGCTGCGGTACAGCTTGCGCAGCGGTGGCTCCTCCGGGTCGGCGCTGAGGGAGCTTGCGGCTCGGGGTGTGGCGGTCGGCATGCCCCGATCGTCACATGGACGGCGTAAGCGGCGGTATCAGGGTCTGCCCCCACTTCGACCCTGAGACGGGCAGTCGCACCCACCGCACGCCGCGACGGCGCCCTTCAGGGTCCGGGGTACGAATATCAGGGACCGGCCAGGGTCGGCCCGGGTCCCGTCGGCGCCGGCCGCCCGTCACCATGGAGCCATGACCGTTCCCCAGGACGCCGCGCCCGGCGTCGCACCGCCGCCCGCACCGAGACCGCAGCTGCAGCGCAGCTCGCGGCAGAAAGTAGTGGCCGGGGTGTGCGGCGGACTCGGCCGGTACTGCGACGTGGACCCGGTGATCTTCCGGATCGTGATCGGTGTGCTGTCGGTCACCGGTGGGGTCGGCCTGATCTTCTACGGCTTCGCGTGGCTGCTGCTCCCGCTGGAGGGCGAGGAGGAGAACGAGGCACGCAGGCTGCTGTCCGGCCGGGTCGAGGGGGCGTCGCTGATCGCGGCGTTGTTCGCGCTGATCGGCTGCGGGCTCTTCCTGTCCATGCTGGGCAACGGGGGCACGCTGGCGTTCTCCGCGATGCTCACGCTCGCGGTCATCGGTTTCAGCGTGTGGACGCAGCACCGCAGGACCGCCGCGCCCGAGGACCCGCTGCACCCGACGGCCGCCGCGCAGGCGGTGGCGGACGCCCCGCCGGAGGTGAAAGCACCGCCGTCGCCGGGCAGCCCGTCCTGGTGGCGGGATCCGATCATCAAGGACGGCACGTCCGGGCCGGCGGGACCGGGATATCTGTGGGGCCCGGCGGGTGCGGTGGCCGACAGCCCGCCGGTACCCCGCAGGGCGGCGGACTCCCCGTACCGCGCACCCGCGCCGGCCCGGCCCAACCGGGGGCCGCGCTCGATCGGCGGCCTGGTCTTTCTGCTCGCCCTGATCGCGGGCGGTCTGGGCACGGGGCTCAGCTGGCACACGCATCCGTTCGGTACGAGCCTGCAGTTCGGCCTGGCCGCGGCACTCGCCGTGTTCGGTGCGGGGATGCTGGTCAGCACCTTTCTCGGCAGGACCGGGTTCGGCACCGTCCTGCTGGCAATGATCACGGCGGCGCTGCTGGCGGGCTCGGCCGCGCTGCCGAAGGACATCAGCACCCATTGGGTACGGGAGGAATGGCACCCGGCGTCGGTCGCCGCGGTCCAGCCGCGATACCAGCTGGGCAGCGGTGTCGGCAGACTCGACCTGTCGAAGGTGCCGGCCTTGAAGGGTGAGACGGTCCGTACGCGGCTGGGGGTCGGCGCGGGCCGGGCGGTCGTCGTCGTACCGAAGGCGGTGACGCTCCAGGTGCGGGCGCACGCCGGGGTCGGCGACATCCGGCTGCCGGGCGATCCGCCGGGGAATGTGGACGTCAGCCCGTCGCAGAAGGAACACCGCACGATCGCCCCGCCCGCGGGCGTCACCCCGGCGGGCACGGTCGAGCTGGATCTGGAAGTCGGTATCGGACAGGTGGAGGTCATTCGTGCTGCGTCATGAGATCCGGCCGGGCCGGGCGGTCGCGGGGATCGCGATGCTCGCCCTCGCCGCCGGTTACGCGGCGGACGCGGCCGGCACCTGGGACGCCCCCTGGGTCTTCTTCTTCCCAGTGTTCTTCGGCGGCCTCTGGCTGGCCGCGACCACGACGTGGATCGGCTACCGTATCCGCCGCCGTCGCGACGCGAGGAAGGCGTCCACGGAGAACGACGTGGCGCCGCAGAGCACCAGCGGCAGCCAGGCCATGAGGTAGGCCAGGTCGTTGCCGAAGTAGTACGGCTTGACCTGCCAGCTCACGGTCAGCCACAGACTCAGCGAGATCAGCGCTCCGCCGAGTGCGGCGAGCCGGGCCCGCAGCCCGATCAGCGTGCCGATGCCGACGGCGATCTCACCGAGGGCGATGGCGTACCCGAAGGCTCCCGGGCTCTTCAGTGCGAGGTCGACGAGGGCCGGGATCGCGGCGGAGTCGCGCACCGCGTGCATCGTCTCGCCAATGGAGCCGGGGCCCGTGGCATTGAAGAAACCACTGTCCGTCAGTTTGTCGAGCCCGGCATAGAGAAAGGTGGCACCGAGAAAGATCCGCAGCGGCAGCATGGCATGCTCCCGCGCCAGCTCCCGGATGCTTATCGCCTCGCCCAGACCTCGCGAATTCGCGCCATACCCATACATAAGACCCCGCCCTTCCGTCGACCCGTCACCAGACCATACGTACGCGGTGAACGGGCTGCTCAGCTACCCCGCGGTTCGGTCAGACCCAAGCGGCGGCCGGAGGAAGGACGGTCGGTCTCAGGCCGGCCTCAGGCCGACCGGCACATGGGGGGTGGGTGAAGGAGCGGGGCTGGGTGCGTGCGGCTGCAATTCGGAGGAGGGAGGCAACGCGGAGCATTGTTGACCGACGACCACGCCGCAGATGTGCGCAACCGGCCCCGCGACGCCGCCTCCCATGTGCCGGTCGGCCTCAGTCCGTGACGTCGATCTCGACCCGGTTCGTCTCCACGCCGGCGGCTGTCACGACCTGGACGTCCACCCGCCCGGGTTCCACCTCCACCGGGACCGGCACGGTGAGCACGGTGTCGGTCGGGTTGGCGAAGCCTCCGGTGACCGGGACCAGCGGGACATGGACATGGACCCGGCCGATCCGGACCACCATGCGGGCCAGCCGGTCCGGAGCCCCGGCACCGGGCGGCACGAAGCCCGCGCCGCGGATCTCGATGTCGTCGCCGGTACGGATCGGCGCGTCCAGGTCACCGGCCTCCCGGGCCCGTACGACGGACAGCACAACCGGGCGCCCGCCCTCCGCGTGCTTCCCCACGAAGTACGTCGCCGCGGAGACCGCCACCAGCAGGGCCAGCCCCCAGGGCAGATCGGGAAGCTGCTCGGGCCGGCGGGCCAGCCGGACCGCGGAGAAGAGGACGGCTACGGCGCTCACCAGCACGTACTGCACATCCGTGAAACTGCCGCGCCCGGAGTCGTCGGTGAGCAGATCGGCGGCGCGCGGCCGGTCCGCCCGCAGCTTCTGGAGGCGCTGCGCGAGGACGCGTACGGTCACCACCCGGCGCACGAGCACGGCGACGGCGCACACCAGCGCCAGCACCGTCAGCACCCCGGCGCCACGCGCCAGTTCCAGACCGTCGATCAGCGCGTCGCGCTCCGCGTGGCCGGAGGCCCCTGCCAGCTGCAGCGCGAGGACGAGTACGGAGAAGACGGCGAGCAGCACCCAGGCGACGGCGACCGCACGGGAGGTGGAGAGCCGGTTGTCCTCGCCGATCAGCGGGGCGAGAACGCCGCCGCGGGCCCGGTGGAAGCGGGCGGCGCCGGTCAGCAGCGCCGCGGTGACGACCCCGGCGAGCAGACCGGCGGTGCGGGCGGTCGACCAGCCCGCGCCGATCGCGGTGACCGACTCGCCGATGACGAGCACGGCGACGCTCCCCCAGACGACGGCCAGGGTGCGCTGCCAGACCCGGTGGAGCCAGGCGTCGCCCTCCTCCCGGCTGCGTTCGGCGACCGTGCGGGCCGACTCGGTCAGCTCGTCGGAGACCCACTGACGGGTCGCGGACGCGGACTGGGCGACGCCGGTCGGCAGGCCCTGGCCCTCAGCGAGTCCGTCCCGTTTGGCCAGGAAGGCGGCCACCGCGCGCCGGTGCCCCTCGCGCGCTCCGTGCGGGCAGTCGCCGCACGTACAGCCACCGCCGTGCGCGCCTTGTCGTGCCTCGTCCAACGCCACGGAGAACGCCGCCCTTTCCTGCCCCGATACTGCCAACTGACCATCGATTTCTGCGAATTGTGCCGTACGGGACGGTCAGATGCCGCATCGGGGCGGTCCGGACGCGCAGATCGTCAGAACGTTCGAGCAATCCGCTTCCACAGCGGCTGGTAATTGATCCAGGCCACCAGGTCGCTGCCGAGCTGTTCGCGGGTGGCGACGGCGTCCCGGTGCTCGATCAGCACTGGCTTCCCGGCCGCCCGCGCGGTCAGCTGCACCTGGCAGGAGCGCTCCATGGTGAGGAACCACCAGGCGGCCGCGTCCACCGAGTCACCGACGGTCAGCAGTCCGTGGTTGCGCAGAATGATCGCCTTGCGGGTGCCGAGCGCGGCCGCGATCCGGCGCCCCTCGTCCTCGTCGACCACGACCCCCGTGAAGGCCTGGTAGACCGCGTGATCCTCGTAGAACGCGCAGGATTCCTGGGTGATCGGCTCGATGAACTCACCGAGCGCGGACAGCGCCCGGCCGTGCAGGGAGTGGGTGTGCGCGACGGCGACGACGTCCGGGCGCGCCCGGTGCACCTGGGCATGGACGGCGAACGCCGCCTGATTGACGTGGTGGCGCCCCTCGACGACCTGACCGTCGCCGTTGGCCAGGATCAGATCCTCCGGGCTCATCCCGTCGAAGGGGGCGCCGAACGGGTTGACCCAGAAGCAGTCGGCGAACTCCGGGTCCCGCGCGGTGAGGTGACCGGAGACCCCGTCCTCGTACCCGTACTCACCGAACAGCCGCAACGCCCCGGCCAGCCGCTTCTTGCGGTGCGCGCGTTCCTCGCCGAGCGACTCGTGGACGGGCGGCATCGCGAACTGCAGCTGTTCGACGGGGATCGGCGTGGGCTCGGGCATGACGACTCCTCGGGACTCCCAGGGCATTCGGACGGAAGCTACCGCCGGTCACCGCAGGTGGCCAGAGCGATCACGCATCGATTCGCCGGAGTGGCGGCCCCGGACACGGCGATGCCGCCGCCCGAATGAACGAGCGACGGCATCGGCATCGGCCCCGCGGTGGGATCACTCCCACTCGATGGTGCCCGGCGGCTTGCTCGTCACGTCGAGGACGACGCGGTTGACGTCGGCGACCTCGTTGGTGATGCGGGTGGAGATCTTCGCCAGGACCTCGTACGGCAGACGCGACCAGTCGGCCGTCATCGCGTCCTCGGAGGAGACGGGGCGCAGCACGATCGGGTGACCGTAGGTGCGGCCGTCGCCCTGGACGCCGACCGAGCGGACGTCGGCCAGGAGGACCACCGGGCACTGCCAGATGTCGCGGTCGAGTCCGGCCTCGGTCAGCTCCTCACGGGCGATGGCGTCGGCCTCGCGCAGCAGGTCGAGCCGCTCCTTGGTGACCTCGCCGACGATCCGGATACCGAGACCGGGGCCGGGGAACGGCTGGCGCTGGACGATCTCCTCCGGCAGGCCGAGCTCCTGGCCGACCATCCGGACCTCGTCCTTGAACAGCTGCCGCAGCGGCTCGACGAGCTGGAACTCGATGTCGTCGGGGAGGCCGCCCACGTTGTGGTGGGACTTGATGTTGGCGGTGCCGGTGCCGCCGCCGGACTCGACGACGTCCGGGTAGAGCGTGCCCTGCACGAGGAACGCGACGTCCTCGCCGGCCGCGCCCGCCTCGGCGACGAGCTCGGCCTGGGCCTGCTCGAAGACGCGGATGAACTCGCGGCCGATGATCTTCCGCTTCTGCTCGGGATCGGAGACCCCGGCCAGCGCCTTCAGGAACCGCTCCTCGGCGTCGACGACCTTCAGCTGGACGCCGGTGGCGGCCACGAAGTCCTTCTCGACCTGCTCGGTCTCGCCCTTGCGCATCAGGCCGTGGTCCACGTACACGCAGGTCAGCTGGGAGCCGATGGCCTTCTGAACGAGGGCTGCGGCGACCGCGGAGTCCACACCGCCGGAGAGTCCGCAGATGGCGCGCTTGGTGCCGACCTGCTCACGGATCAGCGCGATCTGCTCCTCGACGACGTTCGTCGTGGTCCAGGTCGGCTCGATGCCCGCGCCGCGGTAGAGGAAGTGCTCCAGGACCTGCTGGCCGTACGTGGAGTGCAGGACCTCGGGGTGGTACTGGACGCCGTAGAGCTTCTTCTCGTCGTTCTCGAAGGCAGCGACCGGTACGACGTCCGTGGACGCGGTGACGGTGAAGCCCTCGGGGGCGGCGGAGCAGGCATCGCCGTGCGACATCCAGACGGACTGCTCGGCGGGCGTGCCCTCGAAGAGCGTGGAGCCGGTCTTGGAGACCGTCAGCGGGGTGCGGCCGTACTCACGGGCACCGTTGTCGTCCACGGTGCCGCCGAGCGTGGTGGCCATCAGCTGGAAGCCGTAGCACATACCGAAGATCGGAACCCCGGCCTCGAACAGCGAGCGGTCCAGACTGGGCGCGCCGTCCGCGTACACCGAGGAGGGGCCGCCGGACAGGATGATCGCCCGGGGGTTCTTGGCCAGCATCTCGGCCACCGGCATCGTGGACGGGACGATCTCGCTGTAGACCCGGGCCTCACGGACGCGGCGGGCGATGAGCTGGGCGTACTGCGCGCCGAAGTCGACGACAAGGACCACGTCGGGTGTGGTGTCGGGGGCGGCGGGGGGTGCTGCTGGCACGGGGGCGGCCTTCCGGCGTTGAAAGGGGGGTCGGTTATGCCGATTCTACCGGGGTTGCGAGGGAGACGGATTTCTGCGTCTTCCAGGGTACGGGCCATGACCCTCCGGGCGTCGGCCGGAGCGATGCGCGCGACCGCACCGTCGGCGGCGTCTCAGCATCCGGGCCGCGCGTTGGCCCATCGCCCCGCGCGGGTCCATACTGGCGCCATGCGTCAGCACACGACCTTCGTCTTTACCTATGGCATCCGGCCCGCCGGCTGCCATGGTCGTGCTGCTTGAGCAACTGACAAGCAACGTTCCAGGCGCCCCGGGCCGACAGGCCCGGGGCGTTCTGCGTTCGGGGCCCGACCGCTCCGGGGACCACATCCCCCAGGAGTCACACCATGAGCAACAGCACCGCCGCCGCGAAGACCCTCATCGAGAAGACCGGTGCGAACACCAATGAGGCCGCTCGGCTGATCGGTGACGCCCGCGAGCGCATCGACGCCCTCGACGACCGGATCATCGGGCTCGTCCAGGAACGGATGGCCGTCTCGGCAGTCATTCAGGAGGCGCGGATCACTTCCGGCGGCCGCCGGGTCAACCTCTCCCGCGAGATGGAGATCCTCGGCCAGTACCGGAAGGCGCTCGGCAAGCCCGGCACCTCGCTCGCCATGACGCTGCTGGAGCTGTGCCGCGGCCGCGTGTGACTCCGCGCGGGCCGGCCGCGCGCAAACCACGTGCGGCCCGCCCATGTCACCGTCGCCGGGCCGACGCCCACGCCGGGGGGCCGGGGGGGGGGGGGCCCCGGGGGCGGGGCGGGGGGGGTGGGGGTGGGGGCGGGGGGGTGGGGGGGGGGCTCACCGGGGGGGGGGGACCCCCCCCCCCCACCTGGAAGACGTACCGAGGAGTGCTGCGTCAACTCGCGACGAACGGGCGGATCGCCGTCGGGGCGTGGCCCGGCTCGGTGGCAATGTCCTCCCACTCGTTGACGGCGTCGATCCCGGCGCCACTCATCGAGATGTTGGTGATGCGCTCCAGGATCGCCTCGACGACCACGGGGACGCGGAATTCGGCGGCCAGCTTCTTGGCCTCCTCGAACGCGGGCAGCAGTTGGTCCGGCCCGGTGACCCGGATCGCCTTGCAGCCCAGCCCCTCGACAACCTTGACGTGGTCGACGCCGTAGACGCCCAGTTCCGGCGAGTTGATGTTCTCGAACTCCAGGTTGACCTGGAAGTTGATGTCCAGGTTGCGCTGCGCCTGGCGGATCAGCCCCAGGTAGGAGTTGTTCACCAGGACATGGACGTACGGGATGTTGTGCTGCGCACCGACCGCCAGTTCCTCCAGCATGAACTGGAAGTCGTAGTCCCCGGAGAGCGCGACGACCTGGCCCTCGGGGTCGGCGGTGGCGACCCCCAGCGCGGCCGGGATGGTCCAGCCGAGCGGGCCGGCCTGGCCGCAGTTGATCCAGTGGCGCGGCCGGTAGACGTGCAGCATCTGCGCGCCGGCGATCTGGGAGAGGCCGATCGTGGTGACATAGCGGGTCTCCGGCCCGAAGGCCCGGTTCATCTCCTCATACACCCGCTGCGGCTTCAGCGGCACTTGGTCGAAGTGGGTGCGGCGCTGCAGCTTCGCCCTGCGTTCCTGGGTGGAGGCGGCCCAGGCGCTGCGGTCCGGCAGCTTGCCCGCGGCCTTGAGCTCCTTGGCCACCTCGACGAAGAGCTCCAGCGCGGCCCGGGCGTCCGAGGCGATACCGAGGTCCGGCGGGAAGATCTTGCCGAGCTGAGTGGGCTCGATGTCGACGTGGACGAACTTCCGGCCCTTGGTGTAGACGGCCAGGTCGCCGGTGTGGCGGTTGGCCCAGCGGTTGCCGATGCCGAGGACGAAGTCCGACTCCAGGAAGTTCGCGTTGCCGTAGCGGTGCGATGTCTGGAGGCCGACCATCCCTGCGTTGAGCTCGTGGTCGTCGGCGAGGATGCCCCAGCCCATCAGCGTCGGGATGACCGGAGTGCCGGTCAGCTCGGCAAACTCGACGAGGAGTTCGGAGGCGTCGGCGTTGATGATGCCGCCACCGGCGACGATCACCGGGCGCTCGGCGGCGAGCAGAAAACCGATCGCCTTCTCGATCTGGGCACGGGACGCGGCCGGCTTGTAGACGGGCAGCGGCTGGTACGTCTCCGGGTCGAACTCGATCTCGGTCAGCTGGATGTCGATCGGCAGGTCGATGAGGACCGGACCCGGGCGGCCCGAGCGCATCAGGTGGAAGGCCTGCTGGAAGACGCCGGGCACCTGCGCGGCCTCCAGGACGGTCGTCGCAGCCTTGGTCACCGGCTTGGCGATCGACGCGATGTCGACGGCCTGGAAGTCCTCCTTGTGGAGTTTGGCCACCGGCGCCTGGCCGGTGATGCAGAGAATCGGGACGGAGTCGGCGATCGCCGAGTAGAGCCCGGTGATCATGTCCGTGCCGGCGGGTCCTGACGTACCGATGCAGACGCCGATATTGCCGGCCTTGCTCCGGGTGTAGCCCTCGGCCATGTGGGATGCGCCCTCGACATGGCGGGCCAGGGTGTGGTCGATGCCACCGCCGGCCTTGAGCGCCGCGTAGAAGGGATTGATCGCCGCTCCCGGCACGCCGAACGCGTGACTGACGCCTTCCAGCTTGAGGATCTCAACTGCCGCTCGGGCAGCGGTCATTCGAGGCATTTGAGTACTCCTGCTCAGACCTGGTGGAGTCGGGCTCTGTCGCGCCACCTGAGAGCGCCAATTCCGCATTATGGAAATTCATTTCTACTATACGGAAGCAATCTAAACGGAGGCCTGGCGGCCGTCAAGAGAGGGCGCCAGGCCGCTGCCACGCGCCGCCTGAAGAGCCGCGAATCCTCCAAGTCGCTCCCCCCACGCCTCGCTCGTGGTGGAACATGGGGGCACGGGGCGCGGTCGGACGGTGACGGCCACGGAGCGCCGACGCGCCCGAAGACAGACACCGGGCGGCAGCAGTGCCGGAGGAAGGTCATGGTGGAGTCCGTGCCGGTATGCTGTCCGGCCTGCCGCCGCGAGCACACGTACCTCACACCGGTCCACCCGTGCCCGTGCGGGTCCCCCACCGCCGCCCCGATGCTGCGCGGCGCCGCGCCCGAGCCGGTCACGCACCGCACCTGGAACGACGACTGGGTGACCGTGCGCTGCCGCGCCTGCGGGCGCCACGACGAGTGGCCGCAGCCGGAGCTCTGCTGCCCGTGCGGGACGGTGCTGCGGATCCCGGTCGGACCGGTCACAGCGGCCGACACCGACCCGGCGGACGAAGTCCGGCCGACCCGCACCCCGCTGCCGCGCACGGCGCCCGCGCCCCGCCCACCGTTCCGGCCGATGACGATCCGCACCGGCCGCGACGCGGTCACAGCCGCCGCCACGTATCTGCGGTGGCTGGGCTACCGCGACGTCGTCATACCGGCGGAGCGGCCTTCGTCCCGGATCGATCTGCGCGCCGCCGGACTGATCGCCCAGGTCGACTCGACCACCCGGCCGAGCACCCTGCGCGACGTCGAATGTCTCTGGCTGAACGCCCTCAACGCATCGGTGACCAGCGTCTTCTTCTCGCTGGCGGGGTATGCGCAGGACGCCAGGGGGCGCGCCGACGGGCTCGGTATCCCACTCTTCGTCATGGACCTCACCGGGACCCCGCAGCCGGTGAACTGCCCGGCGGACGAGCTGCTCTCCATCGGGGGCTGAGGGCGTCCGGGCACGGCGGCCGGGTCACAGCCGCACGACGACCAGGGCGGTGTCGTCGGTGACACCACCGAGCGGGAGCAGGTCGGCCAGCAGGGCGTCCGCGAGCGTTTCGGGGTCGGCTGTCCGGTGGCCGGCCAGGGAGCGCGCGAGCCGTGCGAGGCCGGCGTCGATGTCTTCGCGGCGGCGCTCGATCAGGCCGTCGGTGTACAGCACGAGGACGGACCCCTCACTGAAGGGCACGGTGGCCTGGGGCCGGGGAGCGGGTTCGAGGCGGGCGCCGAGCGGGGGGTCGGTGGCCTGGTCCAGGAACTCGACGGTTCCGTCCCCGTGCAGCAGAGCCGGCGGAGGGTGGCCCGCGCTGCTGTAGGTGATGGTGTGGGTGTTCCAGTCGATGAACGTGTTGGCCACGGTGGTGTTCTCGGCGCCGTCGACCGAGCGGGCGTACAGCCCGAGAACTTCCAGGGCACGGGCGGGGTCCTCGGTGACGCGTGAGGCGGCACTCAGCGCGCTGCGCAGTTGCCCCATCACCTGGGCCGCAGACAGGCCGTGGCCGACGACGTCACCGACGGCGACCGCGACGCGGTCGCCGGGCAGTTCGACCAGGTCGTACCAGTCACCGCACACGTCCAGCGCGTCGATGGCGGGCCGGTAGCGTGCGGCCGCCGGGTGGCGCCCGGCCGGACGGAGGGCGGGCAGCATCGCCTCCTGCAGGCTCAGCGCCACCACGCGGGCGCGGATGAGTTCGGTGACCTCCTCCACGCGGTGCATCAGCAGCGTGACCCGCCCGTCCGAACCGAGGACGGGAATATTGATCATGGTCCAGTAGCGTTCGCCCAGCATCCCGGGCCCGTCGGGATCCTCCATGTCGTAGCGCTGCAGCTCCATGGTGTCGCGCTCACCGGTTTCCACCGCCCGGCGTAGTGACGCCTCGATGTTGCGCACCACAGCCGCGCCGGCATCGTTCGGTCTGTGGGCAAAATCGTCGCGCAAATAGCGGCCGATGACTTGGCTGCGGGTGCGGCCCATCACGCGCAGGAACTCTTCGTTGACGTCCGCGTAGACCAGCTGCGGGGTCAGCAGCGCCACCGCGCCGGGCAGGGCCTGGAACACCGCTGCGTAATCGATCTCCGGTTCCATCACGTCCGCCCTGCCTCGACGCCGCCGCTGGGGTTCTTTTCACGATAGGCACGGCCAGCCTATGGGCTGTCCCGTCATCTCTGGTGGATCAGCGCGCGGCGTCAGAGCGAAGGCGGGGGGAGCCGGATCGGCAGCCTGGCAGGCACGTCACAGAGGAGCAGCCGGTAGGCAGTCGCCCGCGGCGCCCCGCCGGGCCGCCCGACGTACCGGTCCGTGCGACCAGCCACGTACCAGATTGTCGCGCTGCCCGTTGGCCACTGTTCACGACCGAACGTGGCTGGGTCCCCCGAAGGAGGGCCCAGCCACACCAGGTCAACGCCTGCCCCACGGACCCCCGCGAGGACTCAGAGGCTGTTGGATTCCCAGACGGTCAGCCAGACGTCGTTGGTCGCACCCTGGGCGACGCAGTCGTACTGAATGAGGGGGCGTCCGGCGCCTACTCCCCCCGCGACGTTGAGGCACTTGTCGCTGGACTTGACGACGATCTGGTAACCGATGCCCTTGGGCACGAGCCTCCACAGTTCGTTGTCGGCGTTGCCGCAGGTGTACTGGATGATCTGGGCTCCGTTGGCGTTACTGCCGCCGTTGACGTTGAGGCACTTGCCACTGCTGACGGACCTGAACCGGTAGTAGCCGCCCCCGACCGCATTCGCTTCCCAGCGCTCGTTGGGCGCGTCGGACCACGGGTACTGGATGATCGGGACGCCGTTGCCCTGGGCCGCTCCCCGTACGTTGGCGAGCTGGCCCGGAGCGGCGGCCAGCCTCAGGGTCAGCTGCTTGGCGACGACGGACCGTGGGGCTGCCCCCGCGGAGTCGCTGGCGACGGCCGGACTGAATGAGCCCGACATCAGCGCGGCACTGGTCGCGACGGCTGCCAGGCCCACGGCCCACCGCTTGCAAGTTTTCACGTTCACTTCTCCGATCCCGCCGCAGCACACACCAACCCCTATGTCGCCATGTGCAATCGACTCGCTACAGAAGGTAGCCAATCGGCTGCATGGGCCACAGATGACATCGGGGTCACACGGGAATCGACAATCGCCTCCACACGCCCCCTCAGTACCAGCGGCATCACCCTTGGGGGGCGTTTGCTGTGCTTGACGGCCCGCCGAGGAGCCCTACGCGGTCCGGCCCGTCCCCGACGGAGCCGGGCCGCGCGAGGCCGAGCCCGATCGCCGGTTCCGGCTCCCCCAAGACCGGGCTCTCCGGATTCCGTGATCCCTGATGTCCGTCGCCCCCTTCCCCTGATGCGCCGTGCGCGGCAGGCGTCGCGTGTTCCGGGCCGAGCGGACACCGAGTGACGTGGGAAACAGTGCTCGAACGGGCGCCCGCGCGTCGGCAGTCCAGGGCCCCTGCCCCGCGCACCGGCCGCCGACGCCATACTGGCGGCATGCGTATCCGTCCCGCCCGCCGCTCCGATCTCCCGCTGCTCCAGGACATCGAGCGCGCCGCCGGCGAACCGTTCCGCACCCTCGGCATGTCCGCCGTCTCGGACGACGAGCCGCCACCCCTCGACCTATTGGACGACTACCGCAGGGCCGGCCGCGCGTGGGTGGCCGTCGAATCCGACGATCGCCCCGTCGGTTACCTGATCGCCGACGAGGTCGACGGCGCGGCCCATGTCGAGCAGGTCTCGGTCCATCCGTCCGCCGCCCGGCGCGGCGTGGGCCGCGCGCTCATCGATCACGTGGCCGGCTGGGCGGGCGACCGGCAGCTCGCCGCCCTCACTCTGACGACGTTCTCCCATGTCCCGTGGAACGCGCCGTACTACACGCGCCTCGGCTTCCGTACGCTCACGGAGGCCGAACTCACCGACGGGCTGCGGAAGATCAGGGCGGAGGAAGCGGAACACGGCCTGGACCGCTGGCCGAGGGTCTGCATGCGACGCGAACTCTGACCGGGCCTCAATCCCCTGACCCCGGAGCGGAACCGGTCGGCGACAGCGAGTGCAATCGGTCACGTTCACGCCTGGGGGCCACAATTGTTCGGGCTGTGTCAGTGGGCGGCCCTAAGATGGCGCTCATGGTCTTAACTCCACGGCATTCCCCCTCTTCCGACCCGCTGCACCCCGCACAGCCGGCGCGCCCGTCCGCCATCGAGGCGAACGAGGCGATCCGTGCGCTGGTGGACGCGCAGGCCGGGCAGGACTGGTCGTCCGTGGAGTCCGCGGCGTACGAGGTACTGCTCATCGAGTGGGCGGCGGCGACCCGCGGCAGCACCGGCGACATCATCGAAGCCGCCTGACCGCACCCCGGGCACCGCCCCCACGTCACCGACTATCCGTAGTTCTCCCGCAGTTCGATCTTCCGGACCTTCCCGCTGACCGTCATCGGGAAGGCCTCCAGGATCTGCAGCCTCCGCGGGATCTTGTAGTGCGCGAGCTGCTCGCGGCAGTACTCCGTCACCTCGTCCAGGCTCGGCGGGTCCGCCGGGTCCCTGGGGATGACACAGGCCAGGATCTCCTCGCCGCGCGTGGCGTCCGGTACGCCCACCACCTGCACGTCCGCGACCTTCGGGTGGCCATAGAGGAATTCCTCGATCTCCCGCGGATACACGTTCTCGCCACCGCGGATGATCATGTCTTTGATCCGGCCGACGATCTGTACGTAGCCGTCCTCGCGCATCACCGCGAGGTCGCCGGTGTGCATCCAGCGCCCCGCGTCGATCACCTCGGCGGTCCGCTCGGGCTGATCCCAGTAGCCGAGCATCACGCTGTAGCCACGGGTGCAGAGCTCGCCCGCCTCCCCGCGCTCCACGGTCACGCCGGTCGCCGGGTCGACGACCTTCACCTCGATGTGCGGCATGACGCGGCCGACCGTGCCGGTGCGGCGCTCCAGGTCGTCGTCGCGGCGGGTCTGGGTGGAGACCGGAGAGGTCTCCGTCATGCCGTAACAGATGGACACCTCGTCCATGTGCATCTCGGCGACGACCCGCTTCATCACCTCGACCGGGCAGGGCGATCCGGCCATGATCCCGGTGCGCAGGGAGGAGAGATCGTACGAGGCGAAGTCGGGAAGGTCGAGCTCGGCGATGAACATGGTGGGAACGCCGTAGAGGGAGGTGCAGCGCTCCTGCTGGACGGCGGCGAGGACGGCGGCGGGATCGAAGGCGGGGGCCGGAATCACGATGCAGGCGCCGTGCGAGGTGATGCCGAGGTTGCCCATCACCATTCCGAAGCAATGATAGAAGGGGACGGGCAGACAGACCCGGTCCTGCTCGGTGTAGGCGACCAACTCCCCGACGAAGTAGCCATTGTTGAGAATGTTGTGGTGGGAGAGAGTGGCCCCCTTGGGGAAGCCGGTCGTGCCCGAGGTGAACTGGATGTTGATCGGGTCGTCGCAGGACAACTCGGCTTCCCGCGCTGCCAGTTGCTCAGCCGTGACCGACCCGGCAGCCGCCGTCAGCTCGTCCCAGGACGGATCGCCGATGTAGTGCACGGACCGCAGGGCGGGGCACTCCGCCCGGATCTGGCCGACGAGGCCGCGGTAGTCGCTGGTGCGGTGGGAGAGCGATGAGATCAGGACCGAGATCCCCGCCTGGCCGAGCACGTACTGCAGCTCGTGCGCCCGGTAGGCCGGGTTGATGTTGACCATGATGGCGCCGATCCGGGCGGTGGCGTACTGGACGAACACCCACTCGGGGCAGTTGATCGCCCAGATTCCGACCCGCTCGCCCCTGGCCACCCCGGAGCCCATCAGTCCGCGCGCCAACTCGTCGACCGCCGCGCCGAATTCGGCGTATGTCCAGCGCCGCCCCGAGGCGACGTCGACCAGCGCCTCACGTTCCGGGTACGCCTCGACAGCCCGGTCGAGATTGCGCCCGATCGTGTCGCCGAGCAGAGCGGTGGTGCCGGTGCCGTGCGCGTAGGACAGCCCGGTCCGCCCGGTCACCGCAGGTCCCCCTCTTCGTACTCGGTGCCGGCGCCCTGAGCCGTGCGCTCGCGCAGCTCGATCCGGCGGATCTTTCCGGAGACGGTCTTCGGCAGCTCGGCGAACTCCAGCCGGCGGATCCGCTTGTACTGGGCGAGAACCGCCCGCGAGTGCGCGAACAGCACCTTCGCCGCGTCCGGGCCGGGCTCCCAGCCCTCCGCCAGGACGACGTACGCCTTCGGTACGGCGAGCCGGACCGGGTCCGGCGCGGGCACGACCGCGGCCTCGGCGACCGCTTCGTGCTCCAGCAGCGCGCTCTCCAGCTCGAACGGCGAGATCTTGTAGTCGGACGCCTTGAACACATCGTCGGCGCGGCCGACATAGGTGATGTAGCCGTCCTCGTCGCGGGAACCGATGTCGCCGGTGCGGTAGTAGCCGCCGGCCATCGCCTCGGCGGTACGGTCCGGGTCGCCGTGGTAGCCGGTCATCAGGCCGACCGGGCGGTACGAAAGGTCGAGGGAGATCTCGCCCTCGATCGCACCGGGCTCACCGGTGACCGGGTCGAGGAGTTCGACCTTGAAGCCGGGACTGGGCCGTCCCATCGAACCGGTCTTCAGAACCTGGCCGGGAGTGTTGGCGACCTGGACGGCGGTCTCGGTCTGGCCGAAGCCGTCCCGGATCGTGACGCCCCACTCGCGCCGGACCGTTTCGATGACCTCGGGGTTCAGCGGCTCTCCAGCGGCGACGACCTCGCGCGGCGGGGTGTTCAGCTGGGAGAGGTCTGCCTGGATCAGCATCCGCCAGACGGTGGGCGGGGCGCAGAAGCTGGTGACGCCCGAGCGGTCCATTTCGGCCATCAGGCGGCCCGCGTCGAACCGGGTGTAGTTGAAGATGAAGACGGTTGCCTCGGCGCTCCACGGCGCGAAGAGGTTCGACCAGGCGTGCTTGGCCCAGCCCGGTGACGAGATGTTGAGGTGGACGTCCCCGGGCTTGAGGCCGATCCAGTACATCGTCGCCAAGTGACCCACGGGGTAGGAGACATAGGTGTGCTCGACCAGTTTGGGGCTGGCGGTCGTGCCGGAGGTGAAGTACAGCATCAGTGGCTCGTCGGCGTCGGTCTCGCGGTCCGCCTCGAAGCCCTCCGGCTGCTCGCCGGCGCCGGTGTAGGGGAGCCAGCCCGGTACGTCCTCGCCGACGGCGATCCGGGTGTAGTCGCCGGGCACCTCGTCGAACTTGGCGGTGTCGGCGTCCCGCGCGATCACGTGCCGGACCCGGCCGCGCTCCACCCGGTCGCGCAGGTCGACGGGGCCGAGGAGCGGGGTGGCGGGGATGACGACGGCGCGCAGTTTCATCGCGGCGAGGGCCGTCTCCCACAGTTCGACCTGGTTGCCGAGCATGACGAGGATCCGGTCGCCGGCGCGCACTCCTTGGGCGCGGAGCCAGTTCGCGGCCTGGTTGGAGCGGGCGGACATCGCGGCGAAGGACACCTGGGTGCGGCGGCCGTCCTCCTCCACGATGTGCAGGGCGGTGCGGTCGTTGTTCTCGGCGATGGCGTCGAACCAGTCCAGCGCCCAGTTGAAATGGTCGGTCCGGGGCCAGCGGAAGCCCTCGTACGCCGTCGCGTAGTCCTCGCGATGCTGCAGCAGAAAGTCCCGGGCGGCCCGGAACGTTTCCGTTGCGTTGGTTGCCGACATGTGCCCTCCTTTTTGCGGACCGGACCGGTCCTTTAACATCATGTAAACAGTGACCCAGGTCTCACCACCCCCGAACGGGGGTACCGCAGGCGGGCAGGGAGGCGACAGCGTGCCGGAACCGGTCGATGCGCTCGAGATGCAAGCGGCCCTGCTGCGGTTGCGCCGGACGAGCGGGCTGCCCGTGGCGTTCGGCGGACTGCTGTCGGATGCGCGTCACGCCAGGATCGCGGAGCTCAACGGGGCGCAGACCACGGCGCTGCGCGGCCTTGTCATCACTGCGGGCAGCGGACTCGGCGGCAAGTCGATCGCCCTGTCCCGGCCGTGCGCGGTGACCGACTACCCGTCGTCCCGGCACATCAGCCACGAGTACGACACCGCGGTCGCCGCGGAGGGGCTGCGTTCGGTGGTCGCGGTGCCCGTCGTCGTACGCCGCAAGGTACGGGGCGTGCTGTACGGGGCGCTGCGCGAGCCCCTCACCCTCGGGGACCGTACGTTCGACGCGGCCGTCGCGGCGGCCCGCGACGTGGAACAGGCGCTCGCCGTGCGCGACGAGGTGCAGCAGCTCCTGGTCTTCAGCCGGGACCAGGTGGCGGACCCGCGGGCGGCGCCGGCTGCTTGGGAGGACGTCCGCGAGGCGCACCGCGAGCTGCGCGCGCTGGTCCCGAGGGTGACCGACCCGGCGCTTCGCGAGGAACTCCTCTCGGTGTGCGGTCGACTGGCCTCGGCGTCCGGGACAACGGTGGCGGGCGCCCAGGGGGTGCAGCTGGCGCCGCGCGAGATCGATGTCCTCGCCTGTGTGGCCGCGGGCGCGACGAACGCGGTGACAGCCGACCGGCTGGGGCTGCGGCCGGAGACGGTGAAGGGGTATCTGCGCGCGGCGATGCGGAAGCTGGGGGCACACACCCGGCTGGAAGCGGTCGTGGCGGCGCGCCGGGCGGGTCTGCTGCCGTAGGTGCGCGCCGGGCATCCGCCTCGGTCACGCGCCTGACGTCCGCCGGGGTCTGTGCCGTACGGTCGGGGCCAGGGGGTGACGGACATGGTGTCCACGCATCAATATCTTGCCTTCGCGGCGATGTCCCTGCTGGTGATCGTGATCCCGGGGCCGAGCGTCCTGTTCGTGATCGGCCGGGCGCTGGCCCACGGCCGCCGCACCGCGCTGACCACGGTGCTGGGCAATGTCGCCGGTTCGTACGTCCTGGTCGTGGCGGTCGCGCTGGGCATCGGCTCGCTGGTCGAACGCTCGATGGTGGTCTTCATGGCGGTGAAGCTGGCGGGTGCGGCGTATCTGGTCCTCCTGGGAGTGCAGGCGTTCCGCCACCGCAAGGAGCTGAGGCTCGGGGCCGTCGAGGCGTCGCCGGAGCGGCCCGCGCGCGGTGACCTGCGGACGGTGGTGGACGGTGTGGTCGTCGGCGTCACCAACCCCAAGGGCATCGTCTTCTTCGCCGCGGTACTCCCCCAGTTCGTGGACCCGTCGACCGGTCATCTCCCGGTGCAGATGCTGCTGTTGGGGCTGGTGCCGATCGCGATCGGGCTGGTGACGGACACGCTCTGGGGGCTCGGCGCGTCGGCGGCGCGGAGCTGGTTCGCCCGGTCGGACAGGCGGCTGTCGATGATCGGCGGGGCGGGTGGCTTCGCGATGATCGGTCTGGGCGTGACGGTGGCGGCGACGGGCCGCGCCGACTGAGACCGACCGGCACATGGGAGGCGGCGTCGCGGGGCCGGGTGAGCCGGTCGGTCCGAGTTCCGCTCCCGCTCAGTCCCCGAAGTCGACGAACGGGGCGAACCGGATGTCGTGTGCGGTCGGGTCCGCAGGTCCCATCGTGGCGAGCATCCGCAGCCCCTCCTCCGTGACGGCTTCGCGCTCCGCCGGGCTCAGCCTCCCCAGCGCCTGCACGGTGACGGTCCCCTCGCCGCCGGCCTTCTGCCCGGGCGCACCGAACCGCCAGATCGCCGCGAGGAAGCCGTCGACGAGCACGGATCCGTACGCCTGATTGCCGTTCCCGTTGCGCCCTTTGAACCGTGGCGGGATGACGCGCGTACGGTCCGCGTGGCCGAGCAGGACGTTGTCGAACTCGGGCAGGAAGCGTGGCGGGGCGGGGGTGTCCGGGTCGGGACGCGGGGCGTCCGGCAGGTCGAAGAGTTCCACTCCGTGCTCGTCGCGGAAGGTGATCAGCCGTGGCCGCAGCCGCTCGAAGACCTCCCGCAGCCGGGTCAGTCCGGCCCACATCTGCATGTCCTTCACGGAGGCGGGTCCGAAGGCGCCGAGGTAGCGCAGCACAGTTGCGTCGGGCGTGGGTGTCGGCTCCGACGGCCGGCCGAGCCAGTGCTCCACGGTGGTCAGCGCGACCTGTCCGCTCCGCCCCCAGAGCCCGCGCGGGGTGACCTGGACCAGGGGCAGGGTGCAGCGGACGGCCACGGTCAGGGCCTGCGGGTCGGCGTCCGGCCACTGCGCGCCCAGTGCCTCGCGGAGTTCCTTCAGGGTGCGCGGCCGCTCCTCGACGAGCTCTCTGCCGGTCGCCGCGAGCCGGTCCAGGTCCACCCCGCCGAGCCCCTTCCGGAATATCTTCAGCTCCCGGCTGCGGGCCGGCTGGACCAGCGGACGCAGGGTCAGCGCGTCGTCGGCGGTGTGGGTGTGGATGGTGGAGCGGAGGGTGACCATGCGGACCAGCTCCCGGGACGCCATCAGCGCGGAGAGCTCGGCCGGGTCGAAGCCTTCGAGCCGGGCGAAGAGCTGGTAGTACGGCGGCTTGGTGTTCTGTGCCTGGAGCCCGACGAGATGCCCGACGGCTTCCTTCGCGGACATCGGGGTCCGGCGCAGGAGCAGTTGGCGCTCCAGGGTGGCCCGGCCCAGTGCGCGGGGCGTGAGCAGCGAGGGCTGGGCGGATGCGGTTCGTGCGGCGGGGTTCGTCTTCGCGGCCATGAACGGCACGGTACGGGGTTTTGCGGACAACTCCCGTCCGCAATCGCACTGTCTCGTTCTTTCCCGCGGCCGCCGCACCGCAGCGCGGCAGGACCCCGGATTGCGCGCGGGCCGCCCGCATCATGGTCGGGTGATCAGCGTTATGTTCGCCATCCTGACCGCACTCAGCAACGGCGCCGCGTCCGTACTGCAACGCCGTGCCGCCCTCGCTGCACCCGACACGAAGGCGTTGCACCTGTCGCTGATCGGGCATCTGCTGCGCCAGAAGGTGTGGCTGGCCGGAATCGGGCTGGTGATCGTCGCCGCCGTCTGCCAGGCCGTCGCGCTGGCCACCGGGCCGATCTCGGTGGTCCAGCCGATCTTCGTCATCGAACTCCCGGCGACGCTGCTGTTGGCCGGGTTCGTGATCCGGGTCCGGGTGCCGGGCGGAGTCTGGTCCGGCGTGGCTGCCGTGACCGTCGGGCTGGCTCTCGGCATGACCTCCGCCGCTCCGGGCGGCGGCAGCGCGTCGGTGCGGGGCGCGGTCTGGGTCCCGGCGCTGATCCTGACGGGGATCTTCGAGGCCGCGCTGATCACCGGCGCGATGAAGACCCGCGGGAACCCCCGGGCGGCGCTGCTCGGGCTCGCCGCCGCGTGTGGTTACTCGCTCACCGCCGCCCTGATGAAGGACGCCATGGGGCGACTCGGTGACAACGGGGTGACCGCGCTCATGACGTCCTGGCAGCTGTACGCCACCGCCGCCGCCGGGGTGGGCGCGCTGTTCCTCCTTCAGAACGCGCTCCAGGCGGGCACCCTGGTCGCCGTCCAGCCGATGCTGACGCTGGGCGACGCGCTGATCAGCGTCCTGTACGGGGTGACGCTGTTCGGCGAGGAGCTGCGCACGGGCTGGTGGCTGCTGCCGGAGCTGGTCGCGATCGCTCTCATCGCGCTGGGCTGTATCGAACTGTCCCGTTCGCCGCTGGCGTCCGGGAACGCCGTACGGCTGCGGCGCAGCACCCGCGTGGCGTGACGGCCCGTACCGGGCCCCGGGGTCGGGCGTCCGGGTTCCGGTACGCCGGCGAACGCCACGACGGCGATCGGGCCGAAGAGGTGGCAGACGGTGCACCCGGTGGCGGTGTGGGCCTGCCCCGTACTCACCTGTTCGGCGGAGAGCCCGCTGAGTCCGGCACGACGCGGAGAGTGCAAGTTCCGGACGGTCCCGGACGACGCCCGTCGCCTGGCAAGCGGGGCTTCGAAACACGCCCTACGGCCGCCGCCCCCTGCGACGCTCGACCGACGCGCGGAACCGGCCCGGGGAAGGAATCCCGCGGGCCGCCTCCCATGCGCCGACCGGTCTCCGGCAGGCCTCAGGCGGTCTGCCCGGATCCCGAGCCGGTCGAGGCCGCCGCCTTGATCCCCTTGGTGATCTCGTCCATCACCGAGAGCGCGGGCGCCTTGGGGCTGGCGTCGAAGCCGGATCGTACGACCACCAGCATGTCCGCGGAGTGCGGGGAGGCAAAGGCCAGCGACTGGACGTAGCCGTCGTCGCCCTCCTTCGTGACCACCTTCCAGCGCACCAGATAGCCCTTGTGGCCCGCGACGGTGACCGCCTCGGACTTGAGCTGCTCGTGCGAGGTGATGGCGCCGTAGGCCTTGCCGCCGTACGACGACGTGGCGTTGACGGAGATGTCCGCCTTCGCCGCCGCCTCTGCCGTCTTCGCCGTGATCTTCAGCGCCTGGGCCGGGGCGACGAACACCCCTCCGCGCTCGCACTTCTGCGACGCGTCGGCCGGGCATGTGTACGATCCCGTGCTCACCGAGGCACCCATCAGGGCCGACTGGCCGGTCCAGCCGTCGGGCACCGGCAGGCTGACACCGGTGCTGGCGTCCGTGGCATACCCCTTCTCGGACGGCGGTTGCCGCTGGTCGGGCGCCGGACTCCGGCCACCGGGACCCCCAGGACCGCCCTGGCCGTTCTGTCCGTCGGGGGGACTGGGCGCCGGCGACTCGACACCGCGGGAGGCGTTCTCGGAACTGCCGGATCCATCGGTCAGCAGGACGGCGCCACCCGCGATCGCGGCCAGCACCACCACACCAGCGGTGACGCCGACGCCGATCCGGATCCGACGGCGTCGGACGGCCGCGGGCGGCATCCGGAGCTGATCCGTCCACCGACTCCCGTCCCACCAGCGTTCCTGGACAGGGCCTGTTCCTGTATACCCGGGGTCCGTATGCCAGCCGGGAGGGCTCATCTCGGTCACGACGCCCACCGTAGAGGCGCTCCGTGAGAATCGCATGAAACGGTGCGAGGAACCCGCTCAGGGCCGCCGGCAGTGCGCGGATCATCGAATGGGGGCGTAATGGGCTAGGACCTCTTCTTTTCGGAACAGGCTGCGACCAAGGAGTACGGGCAGGACCCGGCGAGCCGGGCACGCTCCGAAGAGAGGCCCCAGGAGCCCGGACCACGACGGGACCGGGCGGTGCGATGGGAGAGCCATGCCGTACATCATCGTTGGCGAGGAGAACTCTGCCGGCATCCATGTGTACTACGAGGACCACGGGATGGGGCAGCCCGTCGTCCTGATCCACGGGTTCCCGCTGAGCGGCGCGTCCTGGGAGAAGCAGCTCCCGGTCCTGCTGCGCGCCGGGTACCGGGTGATCACGTACGACCGGCGCGGCTTCGGCCGTTCCTCGCAGCCCACCACGGGGTACGACTACGACACGCTCGCCACGGATCTCAACGCCGTCATGGAGAAGCTCGACCTGCAGAACACCATCCTGGTCGGGTTCTCCATGGGTACCGGCGAGGTCGTCCGTTACCTGGGCAATTACGGATCCGCGCGGGTCGACCGGGCGGCACTGATCGCCCCGATCCCGCCGTTCCTCCTGAAGACCGGGGACAACCCCGAGGGGGTCGACCAGAGCGTCTTCGACGGCATCATGAGTGCCATCGCCTCGGACCGTCCCGCGTATCTGACGACCTTCCTCCATGACTTCAACAACGTCGACAAGCTCGGTGGCACCCGGATCAGTGACCAGGCGCTGCAACTCCAATGGACGGTGGCTGCCGGTGCGTCGGCCCACGCCACGCTGGCCTGCGTGCCGGCCTGGCTGACGGACTTCCGCGACGACCTGCCCAGGATCGACGTGGAGACGCTGATCGTCCAGGGCAACGAGGACCGCATCCTGCCCATCGACTCCTGCGGTCGGCGGCTGCCCGGCCTGATCAAGAACAGCCGTCTCGTCGAGATCCCGGGTGGCCCGCACAACATCGGCTGGACCCACGCCGAGGAACTCAACGCGATTCTCATGGGGTTCCTGAACCGGACAGCATCCTGAACGCCGCACGCCGCCGGGGCGTCCGGCAATGACCCGGGAGGTAATCGACGCTTCTTCCCCCGTCGGACATCGTGTTCCTCACGAGCCGCACAGGAGCCTGGCCGCAGTGCCGGGACCGTGACCGAGAGGACAGCACCATGACCGCATACGAGGACGCCGTTCAGCGCTACTTCACCGCCTGGAACGCGGCCACCCCCGAGGATCTGGCGAAGGCCGTCGCCGCCGCCTTCACCGAGGGCGCCACGTACACCGACCCGCTGGCCTCCGTGCGGGGCCACGACGAGCTGGTGGCCACGATCAGCGGTGCCCATCAGCAGTTCCCCGGCTTCGAGTTCAAGCTGACCGGCGCCCCCGAAGGACACCACGACATCGTCCGCTTCAGCTGGGACCTGGTCTCCTCCTCCGACGGCTCGGCGCCCGTCGCCGGGTCCGACGTCGTCACCCTCGACGAGGACGGGCGCATCACCTCCGTCAGCGGCTTCCTGGACCGGGTCCCCGGAGCGTGACCGGTGCGGATTTTCGGTGCGCCCGGTAGTCGGGCAGTTCGATGCCCGTGACCTTCCTCCCCTCTTCCAGCATCCAGTTGAGGACGAACGTGCGGCTGAGCATCCAGTTGCGCATGCGCAGCGCGAACGCGGAGCCGGGGGCGAGGAAGGGGCCGGTCCGGTCGCCGCTCTTCTGGCAGCCCTGCGCGTAGGTACGCAGCAGGCTCTCGTAGCGGGCGAAGGCGGCGGCGTGGTCGCCGCGGTGGGCGGCCAGCTCCCCTGCCAGCACGTACGCGGCGACGATCGCGGTCCCGGTGCCCATACCGCCGATGGTGGCCCCGCAGGCGGCGTCACCGAGGAGGGCGACGCGGCCCCGGGACCAGGTGTCCACGTCGGCGCGGCTGATGGAGTCGAAGTACAGGTCGTCGGCGTCGTCCAGGGTGGCGAGCAGCCGGGGCACGTCCCAGCCGATTCCGGCGAACACCTCGGTGATGAGGGCCTTCTGCGCCTGCTGGTCGTGCCGGTCGAAGTCCAGGCGGTCGGCGGCGAAGACGAAGAAGGCGCGGGCGGTGTCCCGGCTGCGGTTGTCGGTGCCGACGGAGGCGAGGCGGCCCGGGGTGTTGCAGCCGATGGAGCCCTCACCGAAGCCGAAGCCGGCGTAGTTGGGCAGGCTCCAGGTGGCGGCGTAGTGGCCGAGATGGCGCACGTACGCGTCCTCGGGGCCGAAGGCGAGGCGCCTGACGTTGGAGTGCAGCCCGTCGGCACCGATGACGAGGTCGAAGGTGCGGGTCGCGCCGCCGCGGAAGGTGACACGCACCCCGTCGTCGTCCTCGTGCAGCGCGGCGATCGACTCCCCGAAGAGGTACCGGGCGCGGGGCAGGCTGCGCTCGTACAGGACGCGGGCGAGGTCGCCGCGCAGGACCTCGATGTCTCCGCCCGCGAAGTCCGCGGGCAGTTCGAGCCGGAGCCTGCCGGTCTCGTCGACGAAGCGCATGGGGCTGCCGCCGGTCCGCAGCCGCCGGAGCTCGTCCAGGATGCCCATGCGCTCCAGGACGGTCAGATGGGTCCCGCCGCGGAAGTCGACGGCCTGTCCGCCCTCACGGAGGGCCGGGGCGATCTCGACGACGGTGACGTCGAAACCGTACTCACCGAGCCAATGGGCGAGTGCGGGGCCCGCGATGCTCGCGCCGGAGATCAGAACCTTCTGGGGCATGGCAGGTGCTCCTGTGTCGGGGATCGTCGATCCACATGAATTGCGTCCCATGGACGCTGTTTTTCTTGTTGTGTACGATAGACACAGTTTCTGTTCCCGGCAAGGAGGCAGCGGTGACGGACGACCCGACGAACCTGATGGGTCTGCTCTGGGGACCCGGACCACAGCCCCGTCGTGGCCCCAAGCCCGCACTCACCCTCGACGGCATCGCCCGCACCGGCACCGAGATCGCGGACGCGGAAGGCCTCGGAGCCGTGTCCATGCAGCGGGTCGCGGAGCAGCTCGGCAAGACGAAGATGTCGCTCTACCGCTACCTGCCCGGCAAGGCGGAACTGATCGCCGTCATGGTGGAAACGGCACTGGATGACGCACCGGAGAGCGGGGAGGGCGACTGGCGAACGCGCCTGACGGCCTGGTCGCACGGCATGGTCGAGACACTCCGCCGCCATCCCTGGCTACTGGAGGCGACGGTCGGCCCGCGTCTGATGGGCCCGAAGGAACTCGGCTGGACGGAGCGGGCCCTCTCCGCGCTGGACGGCACCGGGCTCACGGGGGCGGAGCGCATGGACGCGGTGGTGCTGCTCACCAGCCACGTTCGGGGCATCACGCTCCACAGCCGCGCGGCCGCCCCCTCCGGCGCACCGGAGGCCCAGCTCCTGGCCGCGCTCGGCACGGTGCTGCGGGACCACGGCGCGGACTACCCGCACCTGGCCGCGGCGGCGGCCTCCTCGGTGCGCTCCGGGACCCAGGGGCAGGACCAGGCCCTGGAGTTCGGCCTTGACCGCATCCTGGACGGCCTGGAGGTCCTGATCGCCGAGCGCGCCCGGAGCTGATCCACGCGAGGGCCCGCAGCGACGCAGGACCGTGACGGGCGGATGCCCTCCGTACGGTCTTCGACCACCGCGACCCCGAACCCGGCGCCGGCGGGAGCGCCGCGTTCCGCACCGTCCTCAGCCACATCAGGACCAGTGACGCCAAGGTCAGCGCACCCGCGGTCCGGCCGTAGTCCGAGTGCACGCCCGGGGATCGTCGGAGCGTTTTCTGGAATTAGCCTCTGATGCCTTGTCACAGCCAGGTCTACGCGCATAGCTTGTGGCCTCTCATCACACTTCTAGGGGCAGCTCACCGTGCACATATCCAGACCTCGTTCCATCCTGCTGGCCGGCGCGGTCGCCGTGACCCTCTCCGCGACCGCGCTGCCTGCCGCCTTCGCGGCCCCGTCCTCGACCGCCGTGATCTCCGAGGTGTACGGGGGCGGGGGCAACTCGGGTGCGACGCTCACCCACGACTTCATCGAACTGGCCAACGCAGGCTCGTCCGCGTACGGCCTCTCGGGCTTCAGCGTCCAGTACCTGCCCGGCACACCGTCCGCAGGTTCGCTCTGGCAGGTCTCCGCGCTGACCGGGTCCATCGCGCCCGGCGGCCGCTACCTGATCGCCCAGGCCGCGGGCACCGGCGGCACCGTCGCCCTGCCCACCCCTGACGCGACCGGCACCGTGGCGATGTCCGCGACCAGCGGAACCGTCGCCCTTGTCTCCGGAACCACCCCGCTGACCTGCAAGACCGCGGCCGACTGCGCCGCCGACACCCGCATCGTGGACCTCGTCGGCTACGGCTCCGCGGTCGTACGGGAGGGCAGCGGCCCGGCTGCGGGCGCCTCCGCCACCGCCTCCGTGGCGCGCGGCGCGTCGCTTGCCGACACCGACAACAACGCCGCCGACCTGGCCGCGGGCGCCCCGACACCGGTCAACGCGGCCGGTCAGACGTCCGGCGGAACGGAACCCGGCGACGGGAACCCGACCGAGCCCGGCACCGTGCGGGTGCACGACATCCAGGGCACCACCCGCGTCTCGCCGCTGAACGGCCAGTCGGTGACCGGGGTCCCCGGCGTCGTCACCGGCGTGCGGACCACCGGCTCACGCGGCTTCTGGATCCAGGACACCACGCCGGACGGGGACGCCCGTACCAGCGAGGGTGTCTTCGTCTACACCGGCTCCACCGCACCCACCGTCGCGGTCGGCGACTCCGTGCTGGTCAGCGGCAAGGTGGACGAGTACTACCCGTCGACGACCACCCAGTCGATCACCGAGATCACCGCCCCCAAAGTCACGGTCCTGTCGTCGGGCAACGCACTGCCCGCGCCGGTCGTGCTCGACGCGGCGTCCGTGCCCGACGCATACGCCCCCTCGGCAGGCGGCGGTTCGGTCGACAGGCTGACCCTCGACCCGACGGCGTACGCCCTCGACCTGTACGAGTCGCTCGAAGGCGCCCGTGTACAGATCGCCGACACCCGGGTCACGGGTGCGACGACCGCGTACAACGAGGTCTGGGTGACGGTCAAGCCGAACGAGAACCCGACGGGGCGCGGCGGCACGCTCTACTCCTCGTACACCGACCAGAACACCGGTCGCATCAAGGTGATGTCGCTGGACACCACCCGCCCCTTCCCCGTCGCGAACGTGGGCGATGAGCTGTCCGGCACCACCACCGGTGTCATGGACTACGCCTCCTTCGGCGGCTACAACCTCCAGGCGACCGAACTGGGCACGCTCACCGACCACCACCTGCAGCGCGAGGTCACCCGGAAGCAGCGGGACAAGGAGCTCGCGGTCGCCACGTACAACGTGGAGAACCTGGACGCGCTCGACGAGCAGGCCAAGTTCGACACGCTCGCCGCAGGCGTCGCAGTCAACCTCTCCTCCCCCGACATCGTGTCGCTGGAGGAGATCCAGGACGACAACGGTGCGGTGAACGACGGCACGGTCGGCTCCGAGGCGACGCTCAAGCGGTTCACCGACGCGATCGTCGCGGCGGGCGGTCCGCAGTACGCGTGGCGCTACATCGCCCCCGTGGACGGCAAGGACGGCGGCGAGCCCGGCGGCAACATCCGTAACGTCTTCCTCTTCAACCCCGAGCGCGTCGAGTTCGTGGACCGCGCGGGCGGCGATGCGACCACCGCCGTGACCGCCGTCAAGACGAAGAAGGGCGTCGCTCTCTCGGCGTCGCCCGGCCGCATCACCCCCACCAACGACGCATGGGCGGACAGTCGCAAGCCCCTGGTCGGCGAGTTCCGCTTCCACGGGAAGCCGGTGTTCGTCATCGGCAACCACTTCACGTCCAAGGGCGGTGACCAGCCCCTGCACGGCCGCTACCAGGAGCCGAAGCGCAGCTCGGAGACGAAGCGCGTCAAGCAGGCGACGGAGGTCAACACCTTCGTCAAGTCGCTGCTGGCGGCCGACAAGTCGGCGCAGGTCATCACCCTCGGGGACCTCAACGACTTCGCGTTCTCGCCGACGATGGACGCGCTGACAGACGGCCAGGTGCTCAAGCCGCTGATCACCACGCTGCCGGCGGGCGAGCAGTACAGCTATGTGTACGAGGGCAACTCGCAGACGCTGGACCACATCCTGACCAGCCCCGGCGTGCTCCGCTTCGACTACGACGTGGTGCACATCAACGCGGAGTTCGCCGACCAGGCGAGCGACCACGACCCGCAGGTCGTGCGTGTGGACGTGAACGCACCGAAGTGATCGCGTAAAGCCGGAGGGGGCCGCCCGGCCGACGGGCGGCCCCCTCTGTTCGACCGGTCGTATCGCTGAGGACGAGTGCGGCGTTGTGGCCGCCGAAGCCGAGCGAGGTCTTGACGGCGGCCTCGAGAGCGCCGTTGCCGAACGCCTCCGCTCCAGCGCGTCCGGATGCCCGAGCAGCTCGGGCACCCGGTGCGGCACTCACAAACTGCCGCGTGTTGATCGCGAACTCACTACGCTGGAGCCTCAGCGACCATGGCCACCGCCGCCGTGGTCACCACCCATGCCGCCGTGGTCACCGCCGAAGCCGTGGTCACCGCCGAAACCATGATCGAAACCGAAGCCATGGTCACCGCCGAAACCATGGTCGAAACCGAAGCCATGGTCGAAACGGAAGCCATGGTCGAAACCGAAGCCATGGTCGAAGTCGTGACAGCTGAATCCCCAATCCCAGCCGTCACAACCCCAGCCGCCGCCGTGAGACGGTACAGAGGCAACGGCGGACGACGGGGGAGAAGCGGCCGCGCTGACAGCGCCGGCTCCGGCCGCGATAGCGAGGAGGGGCGCCGCGCATACTGCGGCGGCTATTCGCCGCATCCTGGTCGTATTCGCGCGCATGATATGTCCCCCCTTCTGGGGGGTCGAGAAAGAGATCTCGGGCGTTCGCTGGGGACGCCCATCCGCACCAGATCCTGCGCGCGGGTCTGGTGCGCGGTGATCCACCCACCGGAATTGCCGGCAGCGATTCTCCGGCGAGCCTCAGGATCTTACTATTGAGTACAAGAGGGATCGTACGATACGAAACGCCTCGTATCGCCAAGATAGGGTCATACATAGGGCAAAGTCAAAGGGCGCACCAGTGGCTCACAAAGGAGGCACACGGTGGTTACTCCCAGGCAGCAGAACGGCCGTCAGGACCCCTTGGCTCCTGAGTACGCCGCCCAGCGGGACCGCATCGTGCCTCGCTACGGGCGGAGGCGCCGGGAGTCTCACGAAGCCGTGCTCCGAGCCACGAAAGCCTTGCTCGGCGAGGTCGGATATCAGCGACTTTCCTTCGAAGGCGTCGCACGGCGAGCCGGCGTCAGCAAGGCGACGATCTATCGGTGGTGGCCGAACAAGGCCGCGCTGGTGATCGAGGCCCTCAGCGGAGACGTCCCCCTTCCTCCCATCCATGAGACCGGCAACCTGGAAGCCGACCTGCGAACCGCCGTCCGGCTGACCATCGAGCTCGTCTCCGCCATGCCCACATGCCTGATCCTCCCGGCACTGCTCGCCGATGTGATCGAGGATCCCACCGGTACCGGAGCCTTCGCCGAGCTCATCGAACCCCGCCGCGCGTCGGTCGTGGAAATGCTGGAGCGAGCCCGGCTCGAAGGCCGGTTGCAGCCCGACACCGATACCTCACTGATGGTCGACATCTACTCCGGAACCGTGGTCTACCTGGCCGCGGTAAGCCGTGAACCGCCGGGCGAGGCGGTGGTGGACCAGATCGTCAGCCTCCTCCTGCACGGCCACCTCCCAGTCCAGAACCCTCCGACGACAACGACGGGCTGAACACGCGGGTGCGACGGCGAATCGCCCGCGCCCCCCAGGCGCCGACCTCGGAGGCAGAATCTGACCGAGGAACGGCGCGCTCGCTCATGCCCCGAGGAATCGGCAGGTATCAGGTGCGCCTCCTGACAGCCCGCCGCCCCGGAGGATGTGCGTGCCGGCCCCCGCCACCCGCCCTTCCGGGGGACGACGCTCCTTTCGAAACACGCCCCAAGGGCTGCCCCGTAATCCCTGGTGGATCAGCGCGCGGCGTCAGATGCGGTGCATCGCAAGGCGGAGGGGCGTCCTCATACTGGGCGTATGCGGGCGTTCCGACAACGCAGCGAGGTGCCGCAGCTGTCGTCGTGCGCCCGCCAGGGATTACGGGACAGCCCTTAGGATTGCCCTGGTGAGCGACAAGCCGGTCCCTGACAAGACCTCCTCCCACACCACCGGGTCCCAGACCCTGGCCCGCGGCCTGACCGCGCTCGGGGTGGTCGCCGGGACGCCGCACGGGCTCGCGGTGCAGGACGTGGCTGACCGCTTGGGCGTCCATCGCACCATCGCGTACCGCATCCTGACCACCCTGGCGGAGTTCCGGCTGGTGTTCCGGGGCGCGGACGGCCGCTACCGGGCGGGGTCCGGCACGGCCGCGCTGGCGCGTGGCTATGCGGCCGGGATCCGGGAGGCGTCGTTGCCGGTACTGCGACGGACCGCAGACGAACTGAGGGCCACGGTCGCGCTGATCGCCGCGGAGGGCGACGACGCGGTGGCGGTGGCGGTGGCGGAGCCGCAGTCGGTGGACTACCGCCTCTCCTACCGGGTCGGCAGCCGCAACCCGATCGGGGTCGGCGCGGCCGGTCTGGCGCTGGCCTCGTTCCGGCCGCCGTCGCCGGACGATTCGGCCGAACTCGCCGAGGTGCGCGAGCGCGGTTACGCCATGACGTTCGGCCGGGTGGAGCCGGGCGCCTTCGGGGTGGCCGTGCCGCTGCGTTCGGCCGATCCGGCGATGCAGCTGTGCGTCAACCTGATCACCACCCGGGAAGAGGTGGCGCGCGCCTCGGTCACCGGCATGCTGGCCGCCGCCGAGGAACTCTCCCGTAGCGTCTGACCTGCCGCAGTGGGAGCGGGCCGCCGTCTTCCATGAGCTTGCGCCCGGCCTCCTCGCGGAGCACAAGTGACCAGCGCCGCGGCACCACACGGCTCGCGGCGCACGGAGGCCGCCCGGCCGGCGTCGACGAGCTCGACCATGACGTGGTCATCGACGTCGCGCTGCAGCTCCTCGTGGAGCGGGAGCGCGGTACGGTACTTATCTGACACCCAGTCACGCCGTCCTGCGACCGGTCGCGTCACCGGGCTGCTTGCTGTCTCGCTGGTCAACTCTGCTGGAGTGAAGGGGAGTTCGACACGCAGGCAAATGCCTTTCATGCTCTGGACGCATGGATAACCTGAGCCCGCTTCGCGGCCCTCGACCCACCCCACTCGGGTCCGGGGGCCGTTCTTTCTCCCCCACACAGCAGGAGCAGGTATGCCCAGACGCGCCGCAGCCCACACGAGGGGCCGTGCATCCGTGCTGGTGGCTCTCACCGCCACCGCGCTCGCCGCGACCGGCACGCCGGTCCTCGCCGCACCCTCTCCCGTCGCCGCCGGCTCCTCCATGAACCAGGCGTTCGCGCAGGCGGCACGGAAGTTCGACGTACCGCGCGATCTGCTCGCCGCCGTCGGCTACAGCGAGACGCACCTCGACGGCCACGCCGGGCGCCCCAGTCAGGCGAACGGGTACGGCGTGATGCACCTGGTCAGCAACCCCGGGAACCACACGCTGGAGAAGGCGGCCGCACTCACCGGCACGCCGCTGTCGAAGCTCCGTCGGGACACCGCGGCCAACATCCTCGGCGGCGCGGCCGTGCTGCGCGCGTACGCGGACCGCATCGGCCTCGACGGCAACAAGCGCGAGGACATCGACGCCTGGTACCCGGCCGTGGCGCGGTACAGCGGCACGACGGGCCGCGCCGCCGCCCTCTATGCCGACGCCGTCTACACCTTCCTCAAGAACGGAATCGTCACCACCGTCCGCGGCGGCGAGCGGGTCTCGGTGACCGCCCGCCCGGTCGCCCCGGAGAAGGGAGCTCTCTCCGACAGCGAGGTACGCACCCATAGCCCCGACTATCCCTCGGCGCTGTGGGTCCCGGCCGACCCGAACAACTTCGCCAAGGGCCGGTCGGCGCCGATCAGCAAGGTGATCATCCATGTCACTCAGGGCTCGTACTCGGGCTCGATCAACTGGTTCCAGGACCCCACGGCCGAGGTGAGCGCCCATTACGTGATCCGATCCTCCGACGGGCAGATCACCCAGATGGTCCGTAACAGCGACACCGCGTACCACGTCAAGGGTGAGAACGCCTCGGCGCTCGGCATCGAGCACGAGGGGTTCATCGACGACCCGTCCTGGTTCACGGACACGATGTACCGCTCCTCGGCCGCCCTGACCAGCGCCCTGTGCGACAGGTACGGCATCCCGAAGGACCGGGCGCACATCATCGGCCACAGCGAGGCAGCGGGCAACGACCACACCGACCCGGGCCCGTACTGGGACTGGGCCCGCTACATGCGCTACGTCGGGGGCGCCGACAGCGGCGGCAGCAGTGACAGGCTGAGCTTCGCCTCGTACGCCACCCAGCAGAGCGGATCGACGGGCGCCCAGGTCACGGCGGTGCAGCAGCTGCTGACCGCGCAGGGCTTCGACGCGGACGCAGTGGACGGAAAGTTCGGCCCGGCCACCCTGGCCGCGGTCAAGAAGTTCCAGACGGCCCGCGGACTGCACGCCGCCGGCATCGTCGGCGCGAGAACCTGGACGGCGCTGCTGTCGGCCGGGACCGTGCCGACGCTGCAGCAGGGCGGCTCGGGTGCGGACGTGAAGCGGCTCCAGCGCTCGCTGACCGCGGCGCTCGGCACGACCGTGCACGCCGACGGGACCTTCGGCCCGGACACGGTGACGGCGGTGCGCACCTATCAGAGCGACCGCGGGCTGCCGCCGGACGGGATCGTCGGCAGCGGCACCTGGACGGCGCTGCAGGCAGGACGCTGACCCGGCAGAACGGCAGCAGACGCCGGTACGGGCGGTGCGGCGCGGATGTCGCCCCGCACCGCCCGTCCGGTCGGGCAGCCGCCGGCCACCTGGGCCGAGGCCAAGCGGCGCATCGCGGAACAGGTACAGCCCGACGCCGTCCGACACCTGCGCTACGCAGCGCCGGACTCGGCCTCCGGGGCATCGAACCACGGCTTGTTCGCGGCCCAGTGCGCAATCCCACCGTCCGGCTGCGCTACCTCGCCGCCCGCGAGGTGCTGACCGAGTACGGGCACCCGTCCCTCTACCCGGAACTCCTGGAACTCCTGGGCTGCGCCCAGCTCTCCGCCCCCACTGTCCGGCAGCACCTGTCCGAGCTGACCCGCACCTTCGATGCCACGGCCGCGGTCGCGAGGACGCCGTTCTTCTTCAGCAACGACCTCACCGCGCAGGCGCGGCCGATCGCCGTCGACGGAAGCCGGCTGCTCGTCGACCGGGGCGACCACCGTGAAGCGGTCTTCTGGATCATCGCTACCTTCGCCCGCTGCCACACGGTCCTGGCCGCGGACGCGCCCGGGCTGCACACCGCGCGCATGCCGGCCTTCCGCGCCGCCGTCGCCGATCTCGGCATCACGTCCACCGGCGATCTCCTGCGTCGCGGCGCGGAGGTCGGCCGATTCCTGCCCCGGCTGCGACGGACCGCCGAGGAGATCCTGGAGAGTGCCTCAGGCGGACGGTGCGCCTGACGCCCGCCGCGCCGCCTGAGCATGGTGGTCCAGGTTCAGGGAGGAGACGGCGACGCGGTGCGCGGCGAACATCGCGAGCCTGGAGACCGTGCACTGCGGTCCGGCCGGTCACCTGGCGCCGGAGGACCAGCCGGAGGCGATCGCCATGGCACTCACCTCGTGGGCGGAGCGGCACGGGTTCGGTTCGAGCGCCGGGTGAGCCGGTACAGCAGCCGCACGGCGGACGTCGGCCGAGCCATGTGCCGCTAGCCGTCCTCCTGTTGGCGCCGTGACCGGCAATGTTTGCCCGGAAGGAGCGTGCGTGCTGGGCGGCGCGACGGGGCGAAGCCTGCCATGAGGGGCACTAGGATTGCTCGTATGTTCCTCCTCTGTGCGTAGGACCCCGTACTGACCGCGCCCGTCACGCCGGGTGCGGCACTCCGGTGTCCCCTGACGCACACAGCGCGACAGGTCCGCGCTGCCTTTCCGAGGAACGGTCCTCATGCTTTCGCCTTCGCCCACGCCCTCTCGCGCTCCCTCGTACGCAACGGTCCTGCGCACCCGTCATGCCTCCCGCACCTTCGGTGCCGCGCTGCTGGGGCGGCTGTCGTACGGGATGATCTCCCTCTCCCTGACGCTGGCGGTCAAGGACGCCACCGGTTCGTACTCCGTGGCGGGCGCCGTCATGGCCCTGTTCGGAGCGACCAGCGTCTTCCTCTCCCCCGCCCGTGCCGCGCTGGTCGACCGGTACGGGCCACGACGCGCACTGCCGCCAATGGCCATGGCGTATGCGCTGCTCCTCTCGGTCCTGGCCCACGTCACCTGGCAGCCCGGTGCGTCGGGTTTCCGGCTGGGCGTCTGGGCCGTGCTCGCCGGTGCCTGCACACCACCACTGGGGCCCGTGATGCGAACCCTGTGGAGCAGCCTCATGCCCGACCGGGAACTGCTCCAGCGCGCCTACAGCCTGGACGGCGTGGCCGAGGAACTCCTCTTCGTCACCGGGCCGTTGCTGGTGGGTCTGCTGGTGAAGTTCGCCGAACCCGCGGCCGGGGTGGCGGTGAGTGCCGCGCTGGTACTGGTCGGGGCGTTGGCCCTGGTGACCTCTCCGGCAGTACGCGGTACGGGCATCCGCCCACCGAGGACGAAGCCACTTTCTGCGGCACCGGCCAGGAAACGACTGTTCGGCGTGGCCGGGTTGCGGGACGCGGCGGCAGTCGCGGCCGGCGTCGGGCTGTGCCTGGGGGCGCTGGATCTGCTGGTGGTGGCCTTCACCGACCGGCATGACCAGGATGCGGCCGTCGCATGGGTGCTGGCGGCGCTCTCCGCGGGGAGCGCGGTCGGTGGCCTGGCCTATGGCGCCGTCGCCTGGCGCGCGTCGACTCGGCTGCGACTGACGGCACTTGCCGCCGCCCTGGGGCTGTGCCTGCTCACGGCCGGGCTGTCACCGAACGTGTACGTGCTGGTCGGCACGGTCGCCGTCGCTGGACTCTTCGTCGCCCCGGCCCTGACCACGGCGTATCTGATCGCGGACGAGTCCGTCGGCGCGGGCAGCCGTACGCAGGCCGGCGCGTGGGTCAACACCGCGGTCAATGCCGGGTCCTCGGGCGGAACAGCCGTGGTCGGTCCGATGCTGGGGCACCTGCCGCTCGCGGCATGCTTCGCCCTCGCCGCGGCACCGGTGCTGCTCTGCGCGGCGTTCACGGCCGGCAGGGCCCGCCGGTGAGGTCCCCCGCCCGCGGGCACGCTTCGAGCTCGTCCGCCCGCTGGGGCACAGCCTTGCTCCCGTCCATCATGCGCTGACGGAACCCGCGCAGCGGGGGGCGGCGTCCGCCAGTACGACGGGCGCACCGGCCCCCTGCCGGTGAGGTGACCGGAGGCATGGGAGGGGAGCGGGGGCCGGAAACGTTCGGGCGGCCGGTCAGGCCCCCGAGGAGATGCGGCCCGTCACCGGTCGGCCGGCCTCGTGGTGGATCGGGGTGTGTGCGCCGGTGAGCGGGACGCCGCTGCCGCCGCGGCGGTCGGCGACGATCTCGGCGGCGATGGAGAGCGCGGTCTCCTCGGGGGTACGTGCTCCGAGGTCGAGGCCGATCGGCGAGTGCAGCCGAGCCAGTTCGAGTTCGGTGACGCCGACCGCGCGCAGCCGGTCGTTGCGTTCCAGATGGGTGCGGCGCGAGCCCATCGCGCCGACGTACGAGACCGGAAGCCTCAATGCCCTTTCCAGCAGCGGAACATCGAACTTGGCGTCATGGGTGAGCACGCAGAGCACGGTGCGCGCGTCGATGGCGGTCGCCGCAAGGTAGCGGTGCGGCCAGTCGACGACGATCTCGTCGGCGTCGGGAAAGCGGGCCGCCGTGGCGAACACGGGGCGGGCGTCGCACACGGTGACGTGGTACCCGAGGAATTTGCCGGCCTTGACCAGGGCGGCGGCGAAGTCGATGGCCCCGAAGACGATCATCCGGGGCGGCGGGACGCTCGATTCGACGAGCAGGGCGAGGGCGCGGCCGCAGCGTGACCCTTCGGCGCCGATGGTGACGAGGCCGGTGCGGCCCGCGTCCAGCATGGCGCGGGCCTCGGCCGCGGCGGTGCGGTCCAGCTCCGGATGTCCGCCGAGCCCACCCTCGAACGAACCGTCGGGGTGGACGAGTTGGGGGCGACCGAGGAGTTCGGCGGGGCCGTCGGTGATCCGTACCACCGCCGCCGCCTGCCCGGCCGCCGCGGCGGCGAGCGCGGCGGCGAACACCGGGCGTGCGGGGTGGTCCGCGCGGACCGGTGTCACCAGGATGCCGATGATGCCGCCGCAGGTCAGACCGACCGCGAAGGCGTCCTCGTCGCTGTAGCCGAACTCCTCCCGTACGGTGATGCCGTCGTCGAGGGCCCGTTGGCACAGCTCGTACACCGCACCCTCCACACACCCGCCGGAGACCGAACCGATCGCGTTGCCGTCGCGGTCGACGGCGAGGGCGGCCCCTGGCTGCCGGGGCGCGCTCCCGTCGACCGCCACGACCGTGGCGACGGCGAACTCGCGTCCCTGCCCGACCCACCGGTGAAGCTCTTCGGCGATGTCCAGCATGGCGTGTCTCCTTAAGCGAGGTGCGGAGGGTGGAGCGGGTGGTCAGTTGACGCCCAGCCAGCTCTCGATCGGGTGCAGGGCGAAGTAGATGACGAAGATCACCGTGAGCCCCCACATGAAGCCGCCTGTCTCCCGGGCCCTGCCCTGAGCCACCTTGATGGCCACGTAGGAGATGACACCGGCCGCGACTCCGGTGGTGATGGTGTAGGTGAAGGGCATCAGGACCACGGTCAGGAAGACCGGGATCGCAACGGAGCGATCGCTCCAGTCCACATGACGGGCGTTCTGCATCATCATCGCGCCGATGACGACCAGGGCGGCGGACGCCACCTCGGCGGGCACGATCGCGGTGAGCGGCGTGAAGAACAGGCAGGCCGCGAAGAAGAGTCCCGTGACGACGGAGGCGAGGCCGGTGCGGGCACCTTCGCCGACGCCGGTCGCCGACTCGACGAACACGGTCTGACCGGAGCCTCCGGCCACGCCGCCGATCGCGCCGCCTGCGCCGTCGATGAACAGCGCCTTGGACAGGCCGGGCATCCGGCCCTTGTCGTCGGCGAGCCCGGCCTCCGTGCCGACGCCGATGATGGTGGCCATCGCGTCGAAGAAGCCGGCCAGCACGAGCGTGAAGACGATGAAGCCGACCGTCATGGCCCCGACGTCGCCCCAGCCGCCGAAATCGACGTTTCCGAAGAGCGAGAAGTCCGGCGAGGAGACTGCGCTGCCCTTGAGCTCTGGTGCACCGCTGTACCAGGCCTTGGGATCGACGGCACCGACCGCGTTGATGACCATGGCGACCACGGTGCCGACGACGATGCCGATGAGGATCGCACCGGGGATGTTGCGCGCCTGCAGCATGAAGATCAGCAGCAGGGTCACGCAGAAGATCAGCACCGGCCAGCCGGCCAGTTCACCGGTCAGGCCGAGAGAGACGGGACCGCCGCCGGGGGCTGGGTTCTCGTGCACGAATCCGGCCTTGACGAGGCCGATCAGGGCGATGAACAGACCGATGCCCATCGTGATGCCGTGCTTCAGCGCGAGCGGGATCGCGTTCATGATCAGCTCACGCAGACCGGTGACCACCAGGAGGCAGATCACCAGGCCGTACATCACGCACAGGCCCATGGCCTGCGGCCAGGTCATTTCGGGGGCGACCTGCGACGAGAGGACGCCGGAGACACTGAGCCCGGCCGCGAGGGCGAGGGGCACCTTGCCGACGAAGCCCATCAGCAGGGTGGTCGCGGCCGCGGCGAGCGCGGTGGCGGTGATCAGTCCCGGCCGGCTGAGCAGATGTCCTTCGACGTCCTTGCCGCCGAGGATGAGCGGGTTGAGCAGGAGGATGTACGCCATGGCCATGAAGGTCGTGACGCCGCCGCGCACTTCGCGCGCCACGGTGGATCCACGCTCGGAAATGTGAAAGTACCGGTCGAGCCAGGATCTGCCGGCGGGGACGCGCGAGCCGGGGCCCGCCTCCTCCGCGGTGGTCCTGGACTCCACTGACTGCTGGGTCATGATGCCTGACTCCCAAGGTTCACAGGGGCACCCGCGATGGAGACTCGTGCTGCGGGATTTGGGATGACTGCTTGGCTGCACGACCCGGGGGACGGCCCGAGACGAACTGTTCATGCAGAGTGGATGTGCGGGTCTTGCGGGTGATTCCGGCCGAGCGGTACCACGGATGCGGTACCGCTCGGTGGTACCGAGCACCGCGAGCGGTGCGGTGCATGAGCTCTCCGGGCGTTGCGGGCGGCGGACGGGTGTCGTTCCTGGGAGGCACGCACCGCCCGGAGAGTTCGGCGGGAGCCGTCGGTCAGGTGCCGGTGAGGTGCTCGGGGCGCACCGGTGTCCTGTTCAGCTCCAGACCCGTCGCGTTCCGGATCGCCGCGAGAACGGCCGGGGTCGACGACAGGGTCGGGGCCTCGCCGATGCCACGGAGCCCGTACGGGGCGTGGTCGTCGGCGAGTTCGAGCACATCGACGGGGATGGTCGGCGTGTCGAGGATGGTGGGGATCAGGTAGTCCGTGAAGGACGGGTTGCGCACCTTCGCGGTCTTCGGGTCGACGATGATCTCCTCCATGACGGCGACGCCCAGGCCCTGGGTGGTGCCGCCCTGGATCTGTCCTTCGACGGACAGCGGGTTGAGGGCCTTGCCGACGTCCTGGGCGCAGGCCAGTTCGATGACCTTGACCAGGCCGAGTTCGGTGTCGACCTCGACGACCGCGCGGTGCGCGGCGAAGGAGTACTGGACGTGGCCGTTGCCCTGGCCGGTGCGCAGGTCGAACGCCTCGGTGGGCCGGTGGCGCCACTCCAGCTCGATGTCGACCGCCTCGTCCTCCAGTACGTCGACCAGATCAGCCAGCACCTCGCCGCCGTCGGTGACGACCTTGCCGTCCTCGAGGAGCAGCTCGGCGGTGCTCCAGGCGGGGTGGTACGTACCGAACTTGCGGCGGCCGATCTCCAGGACCTTCTCGCGGACGGCCTCGCAGGAGTGCTTCACGGCGCCACCGGTGACGTATGTCTGCCGGGAGGCCGAGGTGGATCCGGCCGAGCCGACCTGAGTGTCGGCCGGGTGGATGGTGACCTGGGAGACGCCGAGCTCGGTGCGGGCGATCTGGGCGTGGACGGTGACGCCGCCCTGTCCGACCTCGGCCATCGCAGTGTGCACGGTGGCGACCGGTTCGCCGCCGACGACCTCCATGCGGACCCGGGCGGTCGAGTAGTCGTCGAAGCCCTCGGAGAAGCCGACGTTCTTGATGCCGACCGCGTAGCCGATGCCGCGTACGACGCCTTCGCCGTGGGTGGTGTTGGACAGGCCGCCGGGCAGCGCCCGCACGTCGGCCTGCTCGCCGGCGACCTCCCACTGGCGCTCGGGCGGCAGCGGCCTGGCTTTGACCCGGCGCAGCAGCTCGGCGACCGGGGCCGGTGAGTCGACGACCTGCCCGGTGGGCAGGAGGGTGCCCTGCTCCATGGCGTTGAGCTGCCTGAACTCGACCGGATCCATGCCCAGTTCGGCCGCGAGCTTGTCCATCTGCGCCTCGTACGCGAAGCACGCCTGGACCGCGCCGAAGCCGCGCATGGCGCCGCACGGTGGGTTGTTGGTGTACAGCGCGATCGCTTCGATGTCGACGTCGTCGATGACGTACGGGCCGACGGAGAGCGAGGAGGCGTTACCGACGACGGCCGGGGAGGCGGAGGCGTAGGCGCCGCCGTCCAGCACGATACGGCACTTCATGTGGGTGAGTTTGCCGTCGCGGGTCGCGCCGTGCTCGTACCAGAGCTTCGCGGGGTGGCGGTGGACGTGTCCGAAGAAGGACTCGAACCGGTTGTAGACGATCTTGACCGGCTTGCCGGTGCGGAGCGCCAGCAGGCAGGCGTGGATCTGCATCGACAGGTCCTCGCGGCCGCCGAAGGCGCCGCCGACTCCGGAGAGCGTCATGCGGACCTTGTCCTCGGGCAGGCCGAGGACGGGGGCGATCTGGCGGAGGTCGGAGTGCAGCCACTGCGTGGCCACGTACAGATCGACGCCGCCGTCCTCGGCGGGGACCGCCAGGCCGGACTCGGGGCCGAGGAAGGCCTGGTCCTGCATGCCGAAGACGTACTCGCCGCTGACGATCACATCGGCGCGGGCCGCTGCCGCGTCCGCGTCGCCGCGGACGATGGGCTGGCGGTGGACGATGTTCGGGTGCGGGACGTGCCCGGCGTGGTGGTCGGTCCGGCCCTCGTGGATGAGGATCGCGTCGGGGGCGGTGGCGGATGCCTCGTCGGTGATGACGGGCAACTCGCGGTAATCGATCCTGATCTTCGCAGCGGCGCGGCGGGCGGTCTCCGGGTGGTCGGCGGCGACGAGCGCCACCGGTTCGCCGTGGTGACGGACCTTGCCGTGGGCGAGAACGGGGGTGTCCTGGATTTCCAGGCCGTAGTTCTTCACCGAGGTCGGCAGGTCGTCATGGGTGAGCACGGCATAGACGCCGGGGGTGGCGAGCGCCTCGGAGGTGTCGATCGAGACGATCTCGGCGTGCGCGACCGTGGAGCGCAGCGTGTGGCCCCAGAGCATGTCCTCGTGCCACATGTCCGAGGAGTAGGCGAACTCGCCGGTGACCTTCAGGATGCCGTCGGGGCGGAGCGTGGATTCGCCGATGCCGCCCTTGGTCCGGGTGCCCTGGTTGATGTTCGTGGGGGAGCCGGTAACGCCCATCGTCAGACCGTTTCTTCCGCGCGGGCGGCCGCGAGGCGGACCGCGTCGAGGATCTTCTCGTAGCCGGTGCAGCGGCAGAGGTTGCCGGAGAGCGCCTCGCGGATATCCGCGTCGGACGGCTCCGGGTTGTGCTCCAGCAATTCATCGGCGGCGACGAGCAGACCGGGGGTGCAGAAGCCGCACTGGACGGCCCCCGCGTCGATGAACGCCTTTTGGATCGGGGAGAGTTCGCCGGTGTCGCGGAGCTGCTCACCGGTCGGCTTGGCCTCCCACCGGCGGGCCTGGTCGAGCGTGGTCCCGCAGGCGCCGGAGGCGCAGCCACTGCCGGGGTGCGCCTCGGAGCGGTGGGCGGCGAAGTCGGCGAGGCCCTCCACGGTGACGACCTCGCGGCCCTCCACCTGACCTGCGGCAACCAGGCAGGAACAGACCGGGACGCCGTCCAGGCGGACCGTGCAGGAGCCGCATTCGCCCTGCTCGCAGGCGTTCTTGGAGCCGGGCAGGCCCATCCGCTCGCGCAGCACGTAGAGGAGGGACTCACCCTCCCAGACGTCGTCGGCCTCCTGCTTACGGCCGTTGACCGTGAAATTGACGCGCATGATCAGGCAGCTCCTTCGGTGCTGCGGCCGTTGCCGCGGTACGACTCCCAGGTCCAGCCGAGGGTGCGGCGGGCCATGATTCCCACCGCGTGCCTGCGGTAGCTGGCGGTGCCGCGCACATCGTCGATCGGGTTGCAGGCGCCGGCGGCGAGCGTGGCGAACTGCGCGGCGATGGACGGTGTGATGATCGTGCGGCTGTCCCAGAACCCGCCCTCTTCGAGCGCGGCGTTCAGAAATTCCTCGGCCTCCTTCGCCCGGATGGGTGTCGGGGCGGCGGAACCGATGCCGGTACGGACCGTGCGGGTCTCCGGGTGCAGGGCCAGGCCGAAGGCACAGACTGCGATGACCATCGCGTTGCGGGTGCCGACCTTGGAGTACTGCTGCGGCCCGTCGGCCTTCTTGATGTGCACGGCCCGGATCAGCTCGTCCGGTTCGAGGGCGTTGCGCTTGACGCCGGTGTAGAAGACGTCGATCGGGATCATCCGGGTTCCGCGTACGGACTCGGCCTCGACCTCTGCGCCGGCGGCGAGCAGGGCCGGGTGGGCGTCACCGGCGGGCGACGCGGTACCCAGGTTGCCGCCGACGCCTCCGCGGTTGCGGATCTGCGGGGATGCGACGGTGTGCGAGGCGAGCGCCAGGCCGGGCAGCTCGGCCCGCAGGTGCTCCATGATGTGGCTGTACGGCACGGAGGCGCCGAGCCGCACGTTCTCCTGGCCCACCTCCCACTCGGTCAGCTCACCGATGCGGTTCAGGTCCAGGAGGTACTCGGGCCGCCGGTGGTCGAAGTTGATCTCGACCATGACATCGGTGCCGCCCGCAATGGGCACAGCCGTCGGGTGCTCGGCCTTGGCGGCGAGCGCCTCCTCCCAGCTGGCGGGGCGAAGGAAGTCCATGAGTGGCTCTCTTCTTCTCATTCGGGTCGTTCGCTGGGGCTGGGGACGGCCGGCCCTCGATCGGCTTGTTCATGTGCTGTTGACGCAATGTGTGACTCAGTACACAGCCGTGACTCCACACGGTGCAGTCACCGAAACCATGAAGGAGTTGGCTGGTCTCCGTCCTCGTCTTGTAGATTCGAACGAATAGCGGGGATCAGTAACCTCACCGCAATACCCAGTTTTCACCCGCACCAACGAAAGAGATCGGCGGCAACGAGATGCGGCTGCGCGCACTGCTGGAAACCGACGCGCTGGGCCTGCGGCTGCTCGGTGGCGAGGACGAGCTCGACCGGTCCGTCCGCGGCGTCATGACCACCGACCTGCGGGACCCAAGCCGCTACCTGGCCGGCGGGGAGCTGGTCCTGACGGGCCTGGCGTGGCGCCGGGACGCGGCGGACTCGGAGCCGTTCGTACGGATCCTGGCGGGCGCCGGGGTCGCCGGACTCGCGGCCGGAGAGGCGGAGCTCGGTGACATCCCCGACGATCTGGTCGAGGCGTGCGCGCGGCACCGACTCCCCCTCTTCGCCGTCCATGAGACCGTCGCGTTCGCAACGATCACCGAGCATGTGGTGCGCCAGGTGTCCGGCGAGCGGGCGGGCGACCTGGCGGCGGTCGTGGACCGGCACCGCAGGCTGATGACCTCGGGTCCGGCCGGCGGCGGCCCGGAGGTGGTCCTCGATCTGCTCGGCTCGGACCTCGATCTGCACGCCTGGGTGCTCTCTCCCACCGGCCGGCAGATCGCCGGCGCCGGTGCGCCGCTGCCCGGCCCGGTCGGCGCGGTACTGGCCGGCCGGCATCTGGCCGCCACCCGCACCGGCCGCCGGGGTCCGCACCGGGCCACCGTCGACGGCACCACGTATTCGCTGTTCCCGATCCGGAACACCGGCAGGGGTGCCGCTCCCGCGTCCCGCGATGTCCGCGAGTCGTTCCTCTCCGACTGGCTGCTCGCAGTGGAGGCCGACGCGAGCGACTGGCCGGCTGCCCGGCTGGATCTGCTCCAGGGCGTCACCCAGCTGATCGCGGTCGAACGGGACCGGCGCGACGCGGCCCGCACGGTACGCCGCAGGCTCGCCCAGGAGGTCCTGGAGCTGGTCCAGACGGGCGCCGCGCCCACCGAGATCGCGGCCAGGCTGCGGGTCGCAGCCCCGGTCCTGCTGCCCGGCCTCGGCACCGCCCCGCACTGGCAGATCGTCGTCGCCCGGGTCGACTGGGACGTCGAGGGCGCACCGGGCTCCACGGGCGGCGCGGGCACATCCGGCATCGCGGGCGGCCCCGTCGCCCAGGCGCTGCTGGAGGAGATCCTGGTCGACCCGGCGGTCACCGGCCCCGACTCCGCCGACCGGATCGCGGTCGCGCACGCGGGCGACGAGGCGGTCGCCCTCGTACCGCTGCCTGCTGCCGCCGCACCGGTGCCGGACCTCACGGACGCCGGGGACGCCGCGGCCGGCGCCGAGGACGATCCGGCGCTGCATGCCGACGCGCTGCTCGCCGCCGTCAGCGAACCGCTGTCCGCAGGCCTCGCCGACGACGGCCGCCTGACACTGGGTGTCAGCGCCGCGGTGCACTCCCCCGAGGGGCTGCGCGGCGCCCTGGAGGAGGCCCGGCACGCCCGCCGGGTGGCGGCGGCCCGTCCGGGCCGGGTCTGCGCGGCCGGCCACCACGAGCTCGCCTCGCACGTCCTGCTGCTGCCGTTCGTCCCGGACGATGTGCGCCGCGCGTTCACCGCACGGCTGCTCGACCCGCTGCGCGACTACGACCGGCGCCACCGGGCCGAACTGATCCCGACCCTGGAAGCGTTCCTGGACTGCGACGGTTCCTGGACCCGCTGCGCGGCCCGACTGCATCTGCACGTCAACACCTTGCGCTACCGGGTCGGGCGAATCGAGCAGTTGACGGGGCGTGACCTTTCGCGCCTCGAGGACAAGCTCGACTTCTTCCTCGCCCTGCGTATGAGCTGACTCCACGCGTCTACCACAGCCCTCCCCGCGACCGGCCGATTGTGAATTCATTCACCTGACCCCTTGGCCCGGCGTGCCATTCCGTGCTGAGATGCCGCCAGACTCAATGCCTGTCGTCGAACCCGGGTCGGGTCCCGGTTCGAGGACGGGTCCTCAACAGCTCAATGGCGTGCTCGGGGAGGGCAATGTGGCGCATACCGCCATGTCTGGTTCCGGAACGACAGCAGATGACGATCCGCCGCTCCAGACAGCGGTATGGCGGCTGCGGTCACGCGCCTGCTGGACGGACGCCGCCGCTCTGCTCGAACGCGACGCCACGACCGATCCGGCCGCGGCACTCCAGCGGACGGCTCTGCTGATCGAACGCTGTCTGTACACCGGCGACGGCTGGACCGACGCCGAGGACGCCCTGCGAGCCGCCGAGGCCCTCGCCCACGACGACGCCGAGCGCGGCGCCGCCGCCTGCGAACGCGGCCATCTGGCGTACGCGTCGACCCTCCTCGGGGTACGGGACCGGGCCGACGAGGCTCGGGTCGCGCTGAGCCGGTCCGCCGCCCTGCTCTCCCCCGCGGCCCCGGGCCGCCCGCTGCTCGACTTCCGCCGCGGCCTGATCGCGCAGAACATCGCCGACTCGCCGCAGGCCGCCCGCGCCGCGTACCGCAGGGCGCACGCCGGCGCCACGGCCCAGGGTGACGAGCTGCTGCTCTCCTCCACCTGGCGTCAGCTGGCGCAGCTGTCGCTGCGCGAGGGCGAACTGGCCGAGGCCCGGCGCGGGTTCGCCGAATCGCTGCGGATAAGGGAGGAGCTGGGCTTTCTGGTCGGCACGGCCCCGGCGCTCATCGCTCTGGCGGACACCGAACCGGAACCGGAGGCGGCGGCGCGCCTGCGTGCCGAGGCGGGGCGCCTCTTCCGCCTGCTGGGCGGCGTACCGACCTGGCTGGCCCCGCACCTGGAGCCGCCGGCCCCAGGAACGGCCGAGGCGAACTGAGCACGGGTCCGCCGCAATGGTCCGTCAGGCACGGTCCTCGACCGGATCGCCGGGCTGCCATCCCGCGTCGCTCCATTCGGGGGTCGGCGTCGGACGCGGCGGTGCGGGCGGTGGGTTCGGGCCACGGTTCGGGTTCTGCGGCGCCGCGGCGGCGGGCTTTCCGTTCTGCCCGCTGCTGTCGCGCCGGGGCGGTGCCACCCGGGACCTCGGCGGTGCGGGCCTCCTCGTCGGCGGCCCCGACCGCGGTGTCAGCGGTCCGCGCCCGCGAAGTGTTCGCGTACGAGCGACTGCACGACGGCGAGATCCTGGGCGATCAGCGCGTCGAGCAGCGCGGTGTGCTCCGCGGCGTCGGCGAGCAGATCGGCGCGGCGGGTGGCCGGGTTGTGCTCCAGGGGCCACTGGGAGCGCCGGTGCAGATCGTCGGCGACCATCACGAGCTGCTGGTTGCCGGAGAGCGTGAGGACCGCACGGTGGAAGGCGCGGTCGGACTCGGCGTAGCTCGCCCGGTCCCCCACCGCGGCGGCCGCGACGGTGGCCTCGGCCAGCGGACGCAGGGCGGCCCAGCTGGCCTGCTCCACGGTGCGGGCGAGCCGCAGCATGACCGGCACCTCGATCAGGGCCCGCACCTCGGCCAGCTCGGCGAGCTGCTGCGGGCCGCGCTCGGCGACCCGGAAGCCGCGGTTCGGCACGACCTCGACGGCGCCCTCGACCGCCAGCTGCTGCATCGCCTCACGGACCGGCGTCGCCGACACGCCGAAGCGGGCGCCGAGCACCGGGGCGGAGTAGACCTGCCCGGGCAACAGCTCGCCGTCGACGAGAGCGGCGCGCAGGGCGTCCAGGATCTGGCCGCGCACGGAGTGCCGCTGCACCACGACGCGGGGCGCGGGCGGCTCGCTGTGGGTGTGCTCACCACGCACCGGGTCGGCACCGACCCGCTCGGCACATGGCTGATTACCACGCGCCTGGTCCGGCATCCGGACGGACGGTACCGACGGCGGCATGGCCGCGGACGAGGACGCGGCGGACGTGTACGGCGCCCTCCCCTGCTCACGCGCTCTGCCCTGCTCCACTCGGACCTCCTCGGCCGGCCGTGGGCCGGCTCGCACGCGCCATGCCCGGTGTGCACGATAAGCGGACGGCGCCGCAGCTCAAACACCGAACGGTTCGGGTAAGGTAAGCCTTACCTGCAAACGATCGCGATTCGGTGGTCCCTGCATGACCCTCCCCACCCTGCTTCCCGGCACCACCGCGTCCGCCGTGACGGGCGCGTACGCACGTCTGGCCGAGGTCTTCCCCGGACTGCGCGCGCAGGTGCTGGCGGACGACGAGGCCACCCCTCGCGGTGCCGGCTGGGTGGGTGCGGACGAGCTCGCGGCGGGTGGTGCCGCCCTCGACGCCTTCCTCGCCCGGGACCACGCGCAGGTGCTGCGGGACTACGGGCAGCAGCCCCGGCCCGATGTGGTCGCCAGCTTCGGACTGCACCGGTACGCCTGGCCCGCCTGCCTACTGGTGACGGTGCCGTGGTTCCTGCACCGGCGGGTGCCCCGGATCCCCGTCGAGGATGTGGCGCTCCAGCGGGCACTGGGCCATCTGACCGTCCGCGTGAGGGAGTTCGCCTGCCTTCCGGACGATCCGGCGGCCGGGCTGCCGGGCGCCCGGGTGGTCCCGGACGAGGCGGCTCTGCGGGCCGAAGTGCTCGCCGCCGTGGCCGAGCACATCGGCCCGGTACTGGACGGCTTCGGACCACGGATGCGGCGGGGCAGGCGGGCGTTGTGGGGCATGGCGACGGACGAGGTCGTCGAGGGCCTCTGGTACATCGCCCATCTGCTCGGCGAGGAGCGGCGCGCGATGACCGAACTGGAGGCGCTCCTGCCGGGCACCACGAAGCCGTACGTCGGCTCGGCGGGCTTCCGTGAACTGACCGGGCCGAACGGCGAGTCGCTGCCCACCCGCGACCGGGCGAGCTGCTGCCTCTTCTACACGCTGCGCCCCGAGGACACCTGCGTCACCTGCCCGCGCACCTGCGACACGGAGCGGGTAAGGAAACTGACGTCCACTCACTGATCCACGCGGCTCGTACGAGTAGTACTATTCGAACACAGATCACTGGCCGTGTACGGATATTCGATCAGATCCCGGCTATCCGTGTGCCCTGCCAACCCAATGGCGTTCTCTTGCCCCGAAACCCCCTGAGCATGACGGCGTTTCGGCAATCATGGCGCCCGAAATGCCCTACGCGATGCAAGGGACCGCGCATGAGACTGACCGACATATCGCTGAATTGGCTGCTTCCGGGCGCCGTGCTGCTCGTGGGGGTCCTGGCAGCGGTGACGGTGGTCGCACGCGGCAAGCGCGCCACTGACAATTCCGCGGCCGACGACAGCTGGGAACGCAGCGAGGAACGTCGCAGACGCAAGGAGGCGCTGTATGCCACCGCCTCGTACGTCCTGCTGTTCTGCTGCGCGGCGGTCGCCGCCGCCCTGTCCTTCCATGGACTCGTCGGCTTCGGCGAGCAGAACCTCGGTCTCTCCGGGGGCTGGGAGTATCTCGTCCCGTTCGGCCTCGACGGGGCCGCGATGTTCTGTTCCGTACTCGCAGTGCGCGAGGCCAGCCACGGTGACGCGGCGCTCGGATCACGGCTGCTCGTATGGACGTTCGCCGGCGCGGCCGCCTGGTTCAACTGGGTACACGCACCCCGCGGAATCGACCACGCGGGCGCTCCGCACTTCTTCGCGGGGATGTCGCTCTCGGCAGCCGTGCTCTTCGACCGGGCGCTGAAGCAGACCCGCCGGGCCGCACTGCGCGAGCAGGGCCTGGTGCCCCGTCCGCTGCCGCAGATCCGGATCGTACGGTGGCTGCGCGCCCCCCGTGAGACCTTCGGCGCCTGGTCACTGATGCTGCTGGAGGGCGTGCGGACCCTGGACGAAGCGGTCGAGGAGGTGCGTGAGGACCGGCGCGAGAAGGAGCAGCGCCGTCTCCGCAGGAAGGACCAGGAGAAGCTGGACCGGGCCCACATCAAGGCACTGAACCGGCAGAACCGGGCCTGGCGCCGGGTCGGCCGGGGCGGCACCCAGGTGGACGTCCAGGCCATCGCCCCCTCGACGGTCTCTGCACAGTCCGCCATGGAGCCCGCCCTGTCCGAGCCGGGACAACTGCCCTTGCTCCCCCGGCCATCCCTGCAGGCCGTGACGGGTCCGGGCTCCAGCGCCTCGGACCGGAACTCCAATGACCTGGTCACAGTCGACCTCACCGCCGAGGACGACACCCAGGCACTGCCCCGGCTCGATTCGCTGGAGCGGAAACTGAAGGATCTGGAGCAGCAGTTCGGCTGATCCGTCGCGAAAGGCCCTGACGGCCCGGCCCCTTCCGGGCTCTCAGGGCTTTTCGCCGTCCAGCTCGAACCAGACCACCTTGCCCAGCGCGTGCGCCGTCACTCCCCAGGCGTCCGCGAGAGCATGCACCAGGACCAGCCCCCTGCCGTGCGTACCGTCGTCGGCGTTCGGTATGTACGACATGGTCAGTCCGGTGACAAAGTCCCGGACCTCGACGCGGAGCGTCGCCGGTGCCACCTTCACGGTGACGACCGCTCCGTGATCCGTGTGGACCAGTGCGTTGGTCACCAGTTCGCTGAGCAGGAGCTCCGCCACTTCGGCAGAATCCTCCTGCCATCGATACCGCAGGAACTCCCTCAGTGCACACCGCACTTCGGCCACGGCCGACAGGTCGGTGCGAGCAAGTCTGCGGTGCAGCCGGACATCGTACTGACGCTCCATCGTCTCCCCCGCGTGCACAGTCGATCGCCCCCTTCTCGTCGAACATCCTCCCGGGATGCATGCCCCGCACAGGGGCTGCCACGCTTGTCGACCCATCAATATGTACACAGAGGGCAGGCGCACTCCGGACTCGCGTGACACACAGCTGTTGCATTCGCTCCGATCCGGTGAACTTCCAAAACCTTCACACGGGTTGGCGTTGACGTGACCATGTCTACGCGCGTCATCATGGTGGACATGCGAATCCCCCCACGGATCACCATGCTCGGCGGCGTCGCCGCCCTCCTGTCCGTCCTCTTCGTCGGCGGTCCGGTCACGGCGTCCCCCACCGCCGCGGCCACGTCGGTCGGCAGCATCTGCTACTCGGACCTGCCGTCCCAGGCGCACGACACCCTCGATCTGATCGAGGCGGACGGACCCTTCCCGTACTCGCAGGACGGCGTCGTCTTCCGGAACCGTGAAGGCGTGCTGCCCAGCCGGAGCACCGGCTACTACCACGAGTACACGGTCATCACCCCGGGCTCCCCGACCCGCGGCGCGCGGCGGATCGTGACGGGCGAGGCATCACAGGAGGACTACTACACCGCCGACCACTACGCGACGTTCGACCTCGTCGACCACGGCTGCTGAGTCCCGGCGGCCCACACAGGCAAGACCCGCCCCTCCGGTCCGATCCGCGCCGTAGCCCCCCACCTGCGGCGCGGATCTCCGGACCACCGGGGAGTTACCCTGCGCCCATGACCGTGACCTATGTGATCGACGGCTCCGAAGTCACCGGCCTGGAGCGATTCTGGCAGGTGATCGGCGAGGCGGTGAACGGTCCCGGCGGCTACTTCGGCCGCAACTTCGACGCCTTCGCGGACTGTCTCAGCGGCGGGATGGGCACTCCGGACGACGGCGACTTCGTCTTCGAGTGGCGGGACCACGCTCTTTCCGCACAGGCCCTGGGCCACGAAGAGACGGCGCGGTATCTGCGACAGAGCCTGAGCCGGGTGCACCCCACCAACCGGCCCGCGGTCCAGCGGCGGCTCGACGACGCCCTGGCTGGGCGGGGACCGACACTGTTCGACCTGCTCGTGGACGCTCTGACGAGCGGAACGGCGCCCGGCACGCTACGGCTGATATGAGCCGGAGCGGAGCGCCTTTCCGGGCCTCCAGGATCAGGCCGGTGGCTCAGGCCTCTGCGACCGGCAGCGACACCCTTCTGATCCGGACACCTCCCGCGCCCGTGTCGTCCTCCTCCTCGGCCCAGAGTGACCTGACATGTGACATATGGGCCAGCATGCAGGTCTCGGCCCGCTGGGCGTCACCGGCGATCAGCAGATCGAGCAATTGCAGATGCTCCTCCGCCGATGTGACCAACTGCCCTTGCGCAGCAAGTCGGTTCAACCCGAAGAGACGCGATCGCTTGCGCAGGTTGCCGACCTCCTCAACCAGCCAAGGGAGCCGCTTTCTCGTCGGGGATCCGACCGGTCACCAGGTCGGCCGGGTTGCCGGTGACGCCCTCGGCGCCGAGCAGGGGAAGGTTCACAGCAGGAAGCCTTCGGGGAATGGGTCGGACGGGTTCAGGAAGAATTGTGCGGTACCGGTGATCCAGGCCCGGCCGGTGATGGTGGGGACGACTGCGGGCAGCCCGCCCACGGTGGTCTTCTCGACGAGGCGTCCGGTGAACGACGTTCCGATGAAGGACTCGTTCACGAAGTCGGTGTCCAGGGGAAGTTCGCCGCGTGCGTGCAGTTGGGCCATGCGTGCCGATGTGCCGGTTCCACAAGGCGACCGGTCGAACCAGCCCGTGCTTGAGGCCGTGAATGTCCGGATCTTCCGGATGGACGGGGCGGTCGGCGGCGTTGACCGCGTCCATCAGGGCAAGTCCGGCGGCGAGGATGTCGTCCTTGCGCGCCCGGTCGAAGGGCAGGCCGAGGTCGGAGAGATGCAGCATCGCGTAGAAGTTGCGGCCGTAGGAGAGGTCGTAGCGCATCGGTCCGTAGCCGGGTACGTCCACCGTCCGGTCGAAGCCGACGCGTTCGCGGCTGGCCCCGATCAGCACCGGCCCCGAGGGCGTTCCCTCCACCACGGGCGAGGTCTGCAGCGCGGCGGACCCGCTCGACACATCGGCCACGTACTCCGCCGCGTAGACCTTGTGCCGGATCAACCGGGGCAATGGCTCGGTGACGAGTACGAATCCCCTGCGCGGCAGGACCGGCAGGTCCACTCCGGCCAGTGCGGCCAGGTCGCCGCCCCAGGTGCCCGCCGCGTTCACGACCTCCGGGGCGAGCAGTTCGCCGCGTGCGGTGCGCACCCCGCGTACCGCGCCGGCTCGGTCTCTGAGGATCGCGACGGCCTCCTCCCCCGGGCGCAGGCGCGCCCCGGAGCGGCCGGCTGACCGTAACAACTCGGCGGCCGCCAGGTCTGGTTGTACCTGCGCATCCTGCGGATAGTGGCAGCCTCCGGCGAGGTGCGGCGCGAGATGGGGCTCGATGTCGCGGAGCCGGTCGGATGTGACGTGGTACGCCTCGACCCCGGCCAGGCGTTGGCCGGCGGCCGTCGCGGACAGGGTGGCCAGGGATTCCCCGGACGCCGCCACGACCAGGCCGCCCTTGTGCTCGTACTCGATGCCCGCAGGCAGTTCCTCCGCCAGCCGACGCCACAACGATGCTGAGAACAGGGCCAGTTCGAGTTCAGGGCCTGGAACTTTGTCGGAGACCAGAAGATTTCCCTCCCCGGCTCCGGTGTTGCCTCCGGCGACCGGCCCGCGGCCGACCACTGCTACGGACAGCCCGGACCGGGAGGCGTAGTAGGCGCAGGCGGCACCGACCATTCCGGCCCCGACGATGACGACATCCAGAGTCTGCCTCATGAGCACGGCAGTAATATGTCACATTGCTTCAGGGGCGCCAAGGGTGCGCACAGGGCCGGTTGAGCAGCTGTCACTCCCTCGCGCCGCTCGCAGGGGTGCCGGTTCCGCCGCCGGGGAAGTGGAGCCATGGACACCGTGAAGCGCTGATCGCGAGGAGCCGTGATGCACGACGACCGCACACTGGTGGAGGGCCGCCTGGAGCGCGCCCTCCAGCAATTCATCCGCCCCGCCCAGTACGCGGACCGGTCCCCGCTCACCCTCTCCGTGTGGCACGCGCCGGGCGAACCGGTTCCGGTGGCGGAGGCGATGAGGGGGACGTACGAGCCGTTCCGGGCCGGCACGGAGTGGGGCAGGCCCTGGTCGACCAGCTGGTTCAGGCTGGAGGGCACCGTGCCCGAGGCGTGGGCGGGGCGCCACGTCGAGGTGGTGGTCGACCCCGGATTCTCCGGTCAGGGTCCGGGATTCCAGGCGGAGGGGATGCTCTACGACACGGAAGGCGTACCGCTCAAGGGCATCCACCCCCGCAATCGCCATCTGAGGGTCGCGACCGCGGCGTCGGGCGGTGGGCCGGTCTCCTTGCTGCTGGAGGCGGCCGCCAACCCGGCCGTTCTGGAGCACGGCTTCGCGCCGACCCCGCTCGGGGACGTCCTCACGGCGGGCGACCGGCCGCTGTACCGGTTCGTCTCCGCAGACCTCGCCGTACTGGACGAGGAGGTCTGGCATCTCGTCCTGGACATCGAGGTGTTGTCGGAACTGATGCACGAACTGCCCGCCGACCGGTCACGACGGCACGAGATCCTGCGGGCGCTGGAGCGGATGCTCGACGCACTGGATCTGCACGATGTGGCGGGCACGGCGTCCGGAGCACGGGCCGAGCTCGCCGAGGCACTCGCCCGCCCCGCGTCGGCGAGCGCGCACCGGATCTCGGCCGCCGGCCATGCACACATCGACTCGGCGTGGCTGTGGCCGCTGCGCGAGACGGTACGGAAGGCCTCGCGCACGTTCGCCAATGTCACCGCGCTCGCCCAGGACTATCCGGAGTTGATCTTCGCCTGCTCGCAGGCCCAGCAGTACGCCTGGGTGCGTGACCATCAGCCGCACATCTGGGAGCGGGTCAAGCAGGCGGTGGCGGACGGACAGTGGGCGCCTGTCGGTTCGATGTGGGTGGAGTCCGACGCCAATATGCCGGGCGGTGAGGCGCTGGCGCGGCAGATCGTGCACGGAAAGCGTTTCTTCCAGGAAGAGCTGGGCGTGGAGACGGAGGAGATCTGGTTGCCGGATTCCTTCGGCTACACGGCGGCATTCCCGCAACTCGCCGCACTGGCAGGGGTGAAGTGGTTCCTGACGCAGAAGCTCTCCTGGAACCAGACCAACAAGATGCCGCACCACACCTTCTGGTGGGAGGGCATCGACGGGACCAGGGTCTTCACCCATTTCCCGCCCGTCGACACGTACAACGCGCAGTTCCACGCCCATGAACTCGCCCATGCGGAGCAGAACTTCGCCGAGAAGGGGCGGGCGACCCGCTCGCTGGTGCCGTTCGGCTGGGGTGACGGCGGCGGCGGCCCGACCCGCGAGATGCTGGAGAAGGCGCGCCGGCTCCGCGATCTGGAGGGTTCTCCTCGGGTCACGATCGAGAGGCCTTCGGCGTTCTTCGCGGCGGCGGCGGAGGAATACGCCGAGCAGGCCCCGGTCTGGTCCGGCGAGCTGTATCTGGAACTGCACCGGGCGACGTACACCACCCAGGCCAAGACCAAGCAGGGCAACCGTCGCAGTGAACACCTCTTGCGGGAAGCGGAGTTGTGGGCAACGGCGGCAGCACTCCGGGCGCCCGGTTACGACTGTCCGTACCAGACTCTGGACCGGGTGTGGAAGACGGTCCTGCTGCATCAGTTCCATGACATCCTGCCAGGCTCGTCGATCGCCTGGGTGCACCGCGAGGCCCGCGACACCTACGAACAGGTGCGGGCGGAGCTGGCCGACCTGGTGGCCGAGGCGGTGACCGCGCTCGGCGCCGCGGAGGGGCTGGTGGCGCTCAACTCCTCCCCGTACGACCGACGTCAGGTGATGGAGCTGGACGCGGAGGCGAGCGCGATGCTGCCGTCCGGTGCCCATGTCCAGCAGCTGGCCGACGGGCGCACGGCCGTACTCGCCGAGGCGCCGGGACTGGGCGCAGGACTCCTCGACGGGTCTGCGGTGCCCGAACACGAGGTCACGGCGGGCCGCGCGTCGGACGACGGAATCGTCCTCGACAACGGCCTGCTGCGCTGCACCGTCGACCGCGACGGGCTGATCGCCGCCGTCCGTGACCTCGGCGCACGACGTGGGGTCCTCGCCCCCGGTCACCGGGCCAACCTCCTTCAGCTGCACCCGGACCACCCCAACCACTGGGATGCCTGGGACATCGACCGGCACTACCGCCGGTCCCACACCGATCTGACCGATGCCGACTCGGTCGAGCTGGTCGAGGAAGGACCGCTGCGCGCAGCCGTACGCGTGGTGCGCTCGTTCGGCAGGTCGCGGATCGTGCAGGAAATCCGGCTGGCGGCGGGCAGCAGGCAGATCGACATCGACACCGAGGTGGACTGGCAGGAGTCGGAGAAGGTCCTCAAGGCCGCATTCCCGCTCGACGTGCATGCCGAACGGTCCACGTCCGAGATCCAGTTCGGGCACATCCACCGCGCAACGCACGAGAACACCGGCTGGGACGCGGCGCGTTTCGAGATCTGTGCGCACCGCTGGCTGCGGGTCGCCGAACCGGGATACGGGATCGCAGTGCTCAACGACTCCACGTACGGGCACGACGTGACCCGGACCCCGCACGGGTCGGGGCTCGCCACGACCGTACGGCTGACGCTGCTGCGCGCCCCGCACAGCCCGGATCCGGAGACCGACCTCGGCACGCACCGGTTCCGGTACGCGCTGGCGCCCGGGGCAAAAATCTCGGACGCGGTACGCGAGGGGCTCGCACTCAATCTGCCGCTGCGCGCGGCGGTGGCCCCGGCCGTGCCGTCGCTGGTCACCACCGGGCATCCGGCGGTGACCGTGGAGTCGGTGAAGCTCGCCGAGGACCGAAGCGGCGATGTGGTCGTCCGGCTGTACGAGTCGGCAGGCGGCCGGGCGGAGGCCACGCTCCGGGTCGGCTTCCCCGTCGTGCGGGCACAGATCACCGACCTGCTGGAACGACCCCTGAACGAGGCAGCCATCGGTGCGGACGGCCTCGTCCTGGCGCTGCGGCCGTTCCAGATCCTGACGGTGCGGCTGACCCCGGCCTGAGCGACCGGAGGCCGTCAGGGGCGGGGCACGTTCCGCAGGTTGGAGCGGGCCATCTGAAGCATCCGGCCCACGCCGCCGTCCAGCACGATCTTGCTTGCGGAGAGCGCGAATCCGGTCACCATCTCCGCGCTGATCTTCGGCGGGATGGAGAGCGCGTTGGGGTCGGTGACGACATCGACCAGGGCCGGCCCCTTGTGCTTGAAGGCGTCCTTGAGAGCGCTTTCGAGCTGCTTGGGCCTCTCCACCCGTACGCCGTACGCCCCGGCGGCCCGGGCGATCGCCGCGAAGTCCGGGTTCTTGTTGGTCGTGCCGAACGACGGCAGCCCCGCGACCAGCATCTCCAACTCGACCATGGAGAGCGATGAGTTGTTGAACAGGACCACTTTCACTGGAAGGTTGTACTGGACGAGGGTGAGGAAGTCGCCCATCAGCATGGTGAATCCGCCGTCGCCGGACATCGACACGACCTGCCTGCTCCGGTCGACGAACTGGGCGCCGATCGCCTGCGGCAGCGCGTTGGCCATCGATCCGTGGCTGAACGAACCGATCACCCGACGCTTGCCGTTGGGGGTGAGATAGCGGGCCGCCCACACATTGCACATGCCGGTGTCGACGGTGAACACCGCGTCGTCGTCGGCAATTTCGTCGAGCACCGAGGCGACGTACTCGGGATGGATGGGGATGTGCTTCTCAACCTTGCGGGTGTACGCCTTGACCACGCCCTCCAGCGCGTCGGCGTGCTTCTTCAGCATCCGGTCGAGGAACTTGCGGTCGGTCTTGACCTTCACCTGCGGCGTCAGACAGCGCAGCGTCTCACGGACATCGCCCCAGATCGCCAGATCCAGCTTGGATCGGCGGCCGAGGTTCTCGGGGCGCACATCGACCTGGACGATCTTCACATCGGTAGGCAGAAAGGCGTTGTACGGGAAGTCGGTGCCGAGCAGAATCAGCAGGTCGCACTCGTTGGTCGCCTCGTACGCGGCACCGTAGCCGAGCAGTCCGCTCATACCGACGTCGTACGGGTTGTCGTACTGGATCCATTCCTTGCCGCGCAGCGCATGACCGACGGGGGCCTTCACCCGCTCGGCGAACGCCATGACCTCCGCGTGTGCGCCCGCCGTGCCGCTCCCGCAGAACAGTGTCACCCGCTTCGCCGCGTCGACCATCCGGCAGAGCTTCTCGATCTCCTCGTCACCGGGCCGGACCGTCGGCCGCGCGGTGACCAGGGCGTGCTCGATCGACTTCTCCGGCGCCGGCTGGGAAGCGATATCCCCCGGCATCGAGACGACGCTGACCCCGCCGCGTCCGATCGCGTGCTGGATCGCGGTCTGGAGCAGCCTGGGCATCTGCTGCGGGTTGGAGATCATCTCGTTGTAGTGGCTGCACTCCTGGAAGAGCAGCCCCGGATGGGTCTCCTGGAAGTAGCCGAGGCCGATCTCGCTCGAAGGGATGTGCGAGGCAAGGGCGAGGACGGGGGCCATCGAGCGATGGGCGTCGTAGAGACCGTTGATGAGGTGCAGATTGCCGGGGCCGCAGGAACCCGCGCAGGCGGCCAGGGTCCCGGTGATCTGGGCCTCGGCGCCGGCGGCGAAGGCGGCGGTCTCCTCGTGCCTGACCTGGATCCACTCGATGGCGGCGTTGCGGCGAATGGCGTCGACGACCGGGTTGAGGCTGTCGCCGACGACGCCGTACAGGCGCTTGACGCCTGCCCGGACGAGAATGTCGACGAACTGCTCCGACACGTTCTGCTTGGGCATGGGTGCGTATCCTCTCCGCGCTAGGAATCCATCAACCCATGGCGCGTGCGCTTACGCCTCCCAGACGCCGACACTCGTACGGTCGCCGGCGTACCCCTTCACCCTGAGCTGGGTGTCCGCGAGGAACGCCGCCAGGCCGGGCGGCTCCTGGGGCGTCCAGCGTTCGGCGAGCTCCTCGGCGAGGGCGGGTTCACCGCGCAGCGGCTCGGCGAGACCGGTACTGCACAGGAGCAGTGTGTCCCCCGGGCGGGCTACCGAGGCGCGGAACCGGAACGGCGGCGCGGGTGGTGGTGGCGGGCTCTCGACGTACAGGGACGGGGGCGTCGCGATCCCCAGGTCCATGGTCAGCAGGTCCCTGTCCGGCCTGCTCTCGGGGGACGCGGACCCGAAGCCGACGACGGCCTGCCCGGTCATGGCCCCGGCATCCGGGACGTCCGGTTCCAGGTCTTGCCAGACGCCGTCCCGCAGCCGGAAGAGCCCCCCGCCGCCCACCCCGAAGAAGACCCGGGTCCGGCAGGCGGGATCGGCCGACAGCAGCAGACACCGCAGCCCTGCGGTGTACTCCTCCGGTTCGAGCCCCCGCTCGACGGCGCGGGCGCGGAGTTTGCCGTAACTGCGGTCGGTGAGTCGGTGCAGACCGGATTTGAGGTCGCCGCGGCGACCAGCTCTTATGTCCTCGGAGAGCCGCAGGTGGCTGCGGCCGACGGCTTCGCCGATCCAGCGGCAGGCGTCAGCGGCCGCAAGATGGGCACCCTCGGTGGCACGGGCGCCGCTGGCGACGGCGACGAGCACGAGGGCGCTCTCGGCGGCACCGAACCGCACGGTGAGCAGGGCGTCGCGCCGGGGCTCTCCCCGGAACCGGGCGGAGTCGCCACGCACGGAGGCGGCGCGCAGCGTGTATGTCCCGTACCGGGCGCCGTCGAGCACGGTGTCGGGGACGAGTCCGTCCAGTTCCTGGGGGACGGTGGCGGGGAGAGCGGTCGGCTCGGCGTCGTAGGTGGGCGGACGGTCGCCCACGTACGAGAGGCCGGGGCGGGCCGCGGGGGCGGGAGGGGGTTCGAAGGCCGTCCCGGGGATGGGTGCGGCCGGGAGCGGGGTGGCCGGTCGCGCCCCGGGCGCCTCCCGCTTCGCGGAGACCTGCCGTCGCGGGAGCGGTGGAACGGAGGCTGTGGTCGGCGCTTCGACGGGGACCGGCGACGCTTCGGCAACGGATGGCGGCTTGGCCGGCGGCGGTGTGACGAACGTGCTCGGCCGCGTGGGGCCGACCGGCGGTTCCCACGGCGCACGCGCCTGCACGAATTGCACGGGAGCAGGCGGCGGAGGTTCCGGTGCCGACAAAGGCGGAGGCGGAGGTGCAGACGAAGGTACAGCCGGCGGCGGAGGCGACACGGGCGGACCGTCGGCGGGCGCCACATGGGGTGGCTCCGGGAAGGCGGCGTCCGCGCCGGGCCCCGCCGGACCCACCGCCGCCGAAGCCGAGTCGAAGCGGTCGTCGAGACTGTCGGCCGCCCTGCTCGCCCCGGCGTCTGCGGCGGTTTCGTCGTACAGCCTGCGCCACCAGTCGTCCTCGTGGGCGGCGGGCCTCTCCCCCTGCTGGCTCATGCCCTTATTGTCCACCCGCGGGGCATACGGAAACGGGTCATCAGGAAAAAAGAGGTCCGCCGGGCGACTCCACCCCCCACGGGAAGGTCGCCCGGCGGACCGGTCAGGGCGTGATCAACGCACGGCGTAGGCGTCGTTCACGGTCTGAATGACGGAGTTGCCGTTGTCGTCGGTCAGTTCGGTCTTCAGAGTGACCGGCTTGCCGGCTGCACCCGCGTGGTTCACGGTCGCGGTCCAACGCCCGTCCTGCTGTGCGGTGGCGGCCTGGGTCCAGGTCGTTCCACCGTCGTACGAGTACGAGACCTTTGCCGAGGTCAGCTTGCCGGGCGTGTAGCCGGCGTGGCCGGTGACGCTCAGGCCGATCGTCTGACCGTCCTTCGCCGCAAGGGTCTTGAGCCCGTCGGTGTCCAGGTCGTAGCCCGGGAAGAGCAGCGGGATTCCCTGCGAGTACACGTTCTCGTCCTGCTTCGAACGGAACTTCCAGGTGGTCTCGGTCTGGGTGGACCGCTTCCATACGGCGGCGGGCTGACCGAACTTGAAGGTCTGCATGGTGAGCTCGTAAGCCGCGTCCTCGGCCGGGACGGTGAACACTCCGGACGGCCACCCCGACTCGCCGACCACCTTGCCACCGCTGGTGAGCCTCATGCTGCCCAGATCCCCGAAGGAACCCTGGAGACCGGCGTGTTCGCTGTCGGCCCAGAAGCCCGGGGCGACGCCGATCAGGTTGCCCTGACGCTCGGCGGCGAGCACTTCCTTGCCCTGGGCGTCGCGCGGCGTGGACGGACCGACGATTCCCCGGTACCAGTTCTCCGTGCGCTTCGAGCCGGACGTGTAGCTACGGGCCGGGTCGACCATGAACTCGCCCCAGGGGAAGCTGGAGGAGACGTAGCGCTCCCAGGCGGCGTCGCCCGCCGAGTAGTACTCGGTGCGCTTGCCCGGGACGGCGACGGTGTCGAACGCGACGGAGAAACGTGCGCCGTACGGCGCCTCGAAGATCATCGAATCGACGTAGTCGGCCGCGACACCCATGGCCTCGTACGTGGCGGTGGACACGCCGAGCTTGCTGTCACGGACCTTGTACGTGCGGTCCGAGGTGACCGGGCCGGTCTCGGGGAAGCTCAGGTTGTAGACGAACGGGCTGGCGGCAGTGCCCTTCCAACTCAGCTTCACGGGGCCGGCGGCCAGGGCGGCGTTCAGGTCGGCGGCCTCACTCGCTTCGATGGCAAGGGACGGCAGCGGCGCCGAACCATAGCCCACGCTCGGCTGCCAGAGGCCCGCGGACGGCCGGTGCACGATGATCGCCTTGGCCCCGGCGGCCTTGGCGTTCCGCGCCTGGGTGCTCATGGATCCGTCGTCGGTGACCTTCACCAGGGCGATCTTGCCCGTGACATCGGCAGCCTTCAGCTCGGCGGGGGTGCCGGTGCCGGCGTCGACGAGCGCGGCCTCGCCGGTACCGTCGAGGTTGACGGAGCCGGTGCTCGCGACCTGCGGGTGCAGTTCGGCGCCGCCGACGACCGAGAGCTTCTCGAGCTGCGGGGCGTACGCACGCCAGGCGCTGTCGAACTCGAAGTCACCGTCGCTCGCCCTGCCCTGGATGTCGACCAGGTAGTTCTTGACGATGCGGTTTCCGGTGATCGAGCCCGAGTGCAGCCAGACGTCGTCCCAGCTGCGGCCGAAGGCGAGGGTCGTGGAACGGTTCTCGGACGCGCGGTCCTCCGTCTTCACCTGGATCTGGTGAGCCTTGCGGGCATCCAGCACCAGGGTGGTGTCCTTGGTGACGTTCAGCTGCGGGCGCGCCAGGTATCCGACGGACTCGACGAGCCTGCCGGTGGCGTCCTTCGGGTCCGGCGACATGATGAAGCTGGAGACGAAGTAGGCACCGGGGCGCACCTGGTACACCTGGTCGGCCGAGCCGTCGTTGAAGCGGCGCTCACCACTGGCGGTGTCGGTGCCGATGACGTCCAGCGAGGAGGAGCCCGCGGCCGGCTTGCCGGTGCGGTCGACGAGCTTGACCCGCAGGGTGACGGTCTCCGCGCCGACGTACAGCGAGAACGGGGTGGAGACCTCGACGCCGTCGGCGCCGGTGGCCAGCACGCGCCCGGTGACATCACCGTACTGGGCGGCCTTCAGCTGCGCGGTCGGGTCGATCTGCAGCGGAACCTTGACGGTGGCTCCGGCCGGGACGGTGACACTGCTCGCGTCGAGCTTCGCGACGGAGGAATGGACGGCCGAGCCGTCGTTACCGGTGACGCGCTGGACCTTCAGCGACAGCTTCACCGGCTCGGTGCCGGAGTTGGTGTACGGGACGTCGACCGTGGTGCGGTCGGCCTTGTTCTGCGGCCAGTCGAACGTGCCGCCCTGGACGGCGGGGGCACCGACGACGGTGGTGTCGATGGCGGCCTTCACATCGAGGCGGCCGCCGCCGGTCTCCCGTACGTCACCGGGAATTTCGCTCTTCGCGGACGAGACGAGGGCCGCCTTGATCTGCTGTGCGGTCCAGTCCGGGTGACGCTGCTTCACGATCGCTGCGGCGCCCGCGACATGCGGGGTGGCCATCGACGTACCGGACATCGTCCGGTACGCGTAGACACCGCGGCCACCGGCCGCCGCCGCCGAGATGGCGACGCCGGGGGCGGCGATCTCGGGCTTGAGGGTGTGCGAGTCGATCACGGGTCCGCGGCTGGAGAACTGGGCCGTGGAGTCGTCGCGGTCGACGGCGCCGACGGTCAGCACGCTGGGGGCGCAGCCCGGGGAGGAGACGGTGTTCAGCGTCGGGCCGGAGTTGCCCGCCGCGACGACGAACAAGGTGTCCTTGCTCTGGGCGAGCTCTTCGGCGGCGATGCTCATCGGGTCGGTGCAGTCGGTCGGCATCGGGCTGCCGAGGCTCATGGAGACGACATCGGCCTTCTGGTCGACGGCCCACTGCATGCCGGCGATGATCCAGGACTCGGCACCGAAGCCGCTGTCGTTGAGGACCTTGCCGGCGAGCAGGTCGGCGCCGGGTGCGACGCCCTTCTTCTTGCCGTCGCTGGCCGCGCCGGTGCCGCCCACGGTGGAGATGGTGTGGGTGCCGTGGCCCTGCCGGTCGTCGGTCGAGTCGGAGTCGGTGAAGTTCTTCGATGCGGTGATCCGGCCCTTGAGGTCGGGGTGTTCGGCGTCGGCACCGGTGTCCAGGACGGCGACCTTGGTGCCCTTGCCGTCGTATCCGGCGGCCCAGGCGAGGTCGGCGCCGATCTGCTTCGTCGACTTGTCGAGGGTGGCCTGAACCTTTCGGTCGAGCCAGAGCTTCTTGAGACCGGAGGCCGAGCGGGAGCGGTTCTGCGTGACGTCCGACCAGAAGTCGGCGGCCTTCGCCTTGTCCGCCTTGAGCGCGACGCCGTCGATGGCATCGAGGGAGACCCCGCGCTTCGCGCCGCGCGGAGTGGCGGGCGCGGAACGGGCCAGGTCCTGGCCGTAGACCGCGATCAGCGGCAGCGACGTGGTGCTCGCGTCGTCGTAGCCCTGGCGGATCAGTCCGGTGACGTTGAAGAGCTCCTCGTCGACCGTGCCCGCAGCGAGAGCCTCGGTCGCGGTGTCCGGGTAGACGTACAGGTCCTTGCCGGACTGCCGGGTCTGTACGAGGGGTACGGTGCCGTCCTCGCGGGGCAGCGCGGTGACCGACGAGGCCCCCGAACGGTCCGTGCTCACCAGGACCTTGTCACCGGTGACCAGGGTGACGGTGACCGGCTTGCCGCCCTTCGCGACAGCGTCGGCACCGGCTGCCGCGCTGCCGGTCAGCGGGCTCTTCGAAGTGGAATCCGTCGGTGGCGCTGCCACGGACGGTGCGACCACGGTGACGGCCAGGACTGCGGCGGTCGCCGCTCCCAGTGCCGTACGCGATATCGGGCGCATCGCTCTCCCCAGATGAATATGGATCAGGACAGCACAAGCTGGCTGATTCCGGAGGCTATTGGTGCTGCGGTGGGCGCCACATTGGCACGGCGACGGGCACAGCAGGGATGATGTACACGGCGGGTTTACGCCGTGGCTGTTTTCCGCCACGACCGGCCGGCCGAAGAGGGCGGAACGATGCGGAATTGACGCGTCCGGGGAGGGGTCCAAGGGTGCTGGGAGCCATAGGTCTCGACGGGAGGCAGGAGTCCGCCTATCGCGCGCTCGTCGCGGTGGGCGCAGCGGAGGTCTCCGACCTCGCACACCGGCTGGGACTTCCCGAGTCGGAGACCGAGCGGGCGCTTCGCCGACTGGAGCAACAGGGCCTCGCCGCCCAGTCGTCCGCCCGCACCGGGCGGTGGGTGGCGGCGCCGCCGGGGGTCGCCCTGGGCGCGCTGCTGACCCAGCAGCGCCACGAACTGGAGCAGGCGGAACTGGCGGCGGCGTTGCTCGCCGAGGAGTACCGGGCGGATGCGGCCGAGCCCGCCGTGCACGATCTGGTCGAGGTGGTCACGGGTGCGAGCGCGGTGGCGCACCGCTTCCACCAGTTGCAACTGGGTGCGACCAGCGAGGTGTGCGCGCTCGTCACCGGGAAGCCGATCGCCGTCAGCGGCATGGACAACGAGTCCGAGGAGCAGGCGGCGGCCCGCGGGGTGTCCTTCCGGGTGGTGGTCGAGCGGGAGGTGCTCGCCCTGCCGTCCGGAATCCTGGAGCTGTCGGCGGCCCTGAGCCGGAACGAACAGTGCCGGGTCGTCGACCGGGTGCCGACCAAGCTGGTCGTCGCCGACGCCTCGCTGGCGATGGTTCCGCTGACCGGCCGGGGGGCCGAGCCTGCGGCGCTGGTCGTCCATGCCTCCGGGCTGCTGGAGTCGCTGATGGGGCTCTTCGAGGCGGTGTGGCGCGAGGCCATGCCGTTGCGGCTGGGCGAGAGCGGCTGGGCTCACGAGGACTCCGTGGGCCCCGATCCGACCGATCTGGAAATTCTGTCGCTGCTGCTGGCCGGACTCACGGACGCGAGTGTGGCGAAACAGCTGGAGCTGGGACTGCGGACCGTACAGCGGCGGGTGAAGGGCCTGATGGAGCTGACCGGGGTGTCGACACGGCTGCAGCTGGGCTGGCACGCGTACGAACGAGGCTGGGTGGCCCGTACGCCGCGGGCTTGAGCAAGTCGGGTCCGCGACGGCTTCGGGACCGCCTCATCACCCCTCTGATCTGCGTCGACGGCGTCCGCCCCGAGCCCAAGGGCTGTCCCGTCATCCCTGGCGGGCGCACGGCGTGCGGTGCATCGCAAGGCGGAGGGGCGTCCTCATACAGCCCTTAGCTGACGGGCAGAACCTGCCGGGCTCCGGCAGGCTGGTGAGATGGGTGTGTGGCAGCTCATCGCCGTTGGCCTGGTCATGCTGCTCGGTCTGGTCGGCGTGCTGGTGCCCGGGGTGCCCGGCCAGGCAATCGTCTGGGCCGCCGTGCTGTGGTGGGCGCTCACCGACAGGAGCCCGGCCGCCTGGGGCGTACTGATCGGCGCCACCGCACTGCTGTTGCTGAACCAGGCGTTGAAACCGCTGTTGCGGCCACGCCGCCCGCACGAGGCCGGGGCGCCGCGCAAGACGCTGATGCTGGGCGGGATCGCCGGGATCGTGGGCTTTTTCGTGGTGCCCGTGGTGGGCGGGATCCTGGGATACATCGGGGCGATCTACGGCGCGGAACGCCTGCGGCTCGGCAGCGGCGGAGCGGCGCGGGCCTCGCTCCGTTCGGTGATGCGGGCCACCGGCTACTCCGTACTCGTCGAGCTGTTCGCATGTCTCCTGGTGACGGGGGCGTGGCTGGGAACGGTGCTCTGGGGCTGACCGCCCGACCGCCCCCTTTCCCTTGACCGCCAGCGTGGATTCCAACCAGATGGACGGAAACACATCGGATCTCTCCCGGGCTATTGACGCCCAGGAGCCCCTTGCTTACCTTCCGTGAAGGAATAGCTCGGATGAATTGATGCGCCTGTGTACGAGTCGCCAGGAGACGCCTTGCCCACTGCACCGGATCCTTCCCGCACGCCCGGCACCGCCCCCTCGTCGCCGTCCCCCTCCCGAAGAACTGTTCTCGCCACCGGTACCGCGCTCGGCGGCGCGCTGGTGGTGGGCGGCGCAGCCGTCCCCGCCCCGGCCACCGCGTCTTCCGCCTCCCCCGCGCCCGTCGTGCACTCCCCCACTGACAGCTGGCGCACCGTCCTCGACGACGCCGACCTGCTCTGGCAGAAACTGCCGACCACCTGGTACGAGGGCCCGTATCTGGGCAACGGACGCCTCGGCTCCGGCATCTACGCCGAACCGGGCGCCACGACCACGGCCGTCCGTTTCAACGTCCAGCACTCCGAGGTCCAGGACCACCGCCCCGAGTTCGGCTCCCTCTTCGGCCTCGCCCGCCTGCCGATCGGGCACTTCACCCTGGAACCGGCCGGCACCATCACCGGCATCGAGTGGTGGATGCGGCTGCGCACCGCCGAACTCGAAGGCACGATCACCACCACCGCGGGCACCCTGAAGCTGCGCGCCTTCGTCCACTCCTCCAGCGATCTACTGGCCGTCGAAATCACCCCGAGCGAGGGCGAGCAGGGCTTCCGCTGGGTCTTCCACCCGGCCGATGCCATCAGCCCGCGAGCCGGCTTCCAGAAGCCTCCCGCCGGCTACACCGGCAATCCGCCCGCCACCGTCGAGGAGCACGGGGGATCATCGGCCGCCGTCCAGCCGCTGCTGGCGGGCGGCGAGCATGTCACCGCCTGGCGTGAGGTCACCCGCGGCGGGGCACGCACCCTGTACGTCACGGTCACGCACTCCCACCCGAGGGCGACGGCCCGCGACCGTGCGCTGCGTCACGTGAGGACCGCGGCCGCCCTCCCGTACGACCGGCTCGTCGGACCGCATCACCTCTGGTGGGACCGGTTCTACCGAAAGAGCTTCCTGTCGCTCCCGGACGCCCGGATGCAGCGCTTCTACTGGATCCAGCTGTACAAGACGGCATCGGCGGCGCGTAAGGACGCGCCCGTGATGGCCACTTCCGGTCCCTGGCTCGAACCCACTCCCTGGCCCAACACGTGGTGGAACCTCAACGCCCAGCTGGAGTACTGGCTGATCCATGGCTCCAACCACCTGGAGCTCGACGCGATCACCCGGTCCCTGAGCGAATTCCGCGACAACCTCGCCAAGGAAGTGGCCACCCCCTACCGAGCCGATTCGGCCGGACTGCCACGCACCACGGACCCGCACCTGATCAACGGCGGTGCCACCGCCCCCGTCCTCGGCTACGGCGTCGGCATCCCCGGCCAGGACCCGCCCACCCCCGAGGTCGGCAATCTCACCTGGGCGCTGCACAACGTGTGGCTCTCCTACCGGCACACCATGGACGAGTCGATCCTGCGCGACACGCTGTTCCCGCTCCTGCGCAAGGCCGTCAACTACTACCTGCACTTCCTGACGCCCGGCGCGGACGGCAGGCTGCATCTCCCGGCGACGTTCTCGCCCGAGTACGGCGTCAATGCACCGGACTGCAACTACGACCTGATGCTGCTGCGCTGGGGCTGCCGCACTCTGCTGGACTCGGCGCAGCAGCTCGGCGTCGACGACCCGCTGACCGCGCGCTGGCAGGAGGTACTGGCCAAGCTCGCTCCGTACCCGGTCGACGCCAACGGGTTCATGATCGGCGCCGGTGTCCCGTTCGCGAAGTCGCACCGCCACTACTCGCACATGCTCGCCGTCTACCCGCTGTACGAGCTGACGGGGGCGACGGCCGACGAGCGCGACCTGATCGAGAAGTCCCTCGCCCACTGGGTCGGCTTCGAGGGCGCCCTGCAGGGCTACACCTTCACCGGCGCCGCCTCCATGTCGGCCCTCCTCGGCAAGGGCGAGGACGCGCTGAAGTACCTCGGTCAGCTGATGAACCGGTTCATCCAGGCGAACACCATGTACAAGGAGTCGGGCCCGGTCATCGAGACCCCGCTCTCCGCGGCCCAGTCGCTGCACGACATGGTGTGCCAGTCCTGGGGCGGAACGGTCAGGGTCTTCCCCGCGCTGCCCGCCGCCTGGCGGGAGCTGACGGTCCATGACTTCCGCACCCAGGGCGCGTTTCTGCTCAGCGCGGTACGGGAGGAAGGCCGCACCCGCTGGGTCCGGCTGACCAGCGAGGCCGGCGCCCCCTGCGTCGTACGCCACGGCATCGAGGGACCGATCGAGATCCGGGACCGTCACGGACGGCCGCTGCGGTACGAGGAGGTGGCGGACGGCACGGTCCGGATCGAGCTCCGCAAGGGCGACTCGGCGCTCATCACGGCCGAGGGCGACCGCCCGGACCTGACGATCCGCCCGGTCACCCCGAACGCCACCGCGCCGCGCTGGGGCCTGCCGGTCTGAGCCCGGCCCCGGCCCTGAATGAGGGACGGCTCGGACCGGCTGCAGTCAGCCGGGCCGAGCCGTCGTCGTTCCTGCTACTCGTTGCGTGCCGTTTCGGGTCCCGTGATGCGCCTGAGCAGCGGCATCGTGGATGCGATGACCCCCAGCGAGGCGATGAGCCCGGCGAGCACGATCGCGTAGTACTGGATCCCCGGTGCCCGGATCGAGTACCTGAACTGGGCCTGCACGAACAGCTGGGCAGCCAGGAAGCCCATCCCGATCGCCACCACGGCGACCACCAGGAGCGGGACCGCGCTCTCCAGAAGCACCACCCGCCGCAGCACCCCGAGCTGTGTGCCGGTCAACCGCAGCAGGCTGAAGGGGCGCTTGCGGTCGCGCAGGCCCCCGGCCACGCTCACCGCCAGGCTGCAGCCGGCGATGGGGAAACTGACCAGGATGACCACATTGGCCAGTTGCCGGTATCCGGCGAGCTGTGCGCCTCTTTCGGCGTGGTCCTCACCGACGGTCCATGGGACGTCCTGGTCGGGATACGTGTTCGCGAGGATGGTGCGCGCGCGTTCGATCGCCGACGTCGACCCGTTGGTGGCCACGACGATCTCCTGGACCGGGAGGCGGGCGAGGCGCTGGGCGGAGATACTGGCGGCGGGCCATTCCGTGGGCCAGTGCTGCCAGTAGTACGTGCCGAGGTTGCCGTAGTTCTGTGTGACCGACGCCGCTTCGGCTCCGGAGGCGCATGCGCTGTGGGCCGGCATCTTCGCGAGCTCCGTGCACGAGGCCAGGCCGGCCACCGGCGGTGTCACGGAGCCTTGGGTGCCCCGATAGGCCGGGTCCGTGGTGCCGAGCGGGTTCGTGTGGATCATCAGCACGCCTTTGACGCCCGGTACGGAGTTCAGGTCGCCGAGCGCGGCCTTCGAGAGCGGGGGCACGCTGCCGATCCGACGTCCGGTAGTGCGGTTGAAGTCGTGGGTGTAGCGGGCGTCCAGGGCGTCGGCGGCCGTCCGGCCGGCCTGCGGGATGCTGCGCTCGGCGTTGAGCGAGCCGATGATCCCGACGGCCGCGCTGGTGACGCACAGGGCGAGGACCAGCCCGCTGACCGCGCGGAAGCCGGCCTTCGGGTCGTCCGCGAGCCGCCGGCCCGCGAGGAGCAGCGCCGGCCGGCTGGTGAGCCGGGCCAGGACGCGGGCTCCGGCCATGGTCAGCCAGGGGCCGGCGATGACAAGTCCGGTCAGGACCAGCAGGATTCCTGGGACGAAGACCCAGATCTGACCGTTGGTGCTCCTGGGCACCCGGCCGATGGTGTACGAGAGTTCGGCGATACCGGCGACCAGTGGGATCACCCGGTAGACCCGCGGCGGGCGCGGCGTGACGCGCCGGGTGACCCCGAGCGGGGAGACCTGCACGCGGCGCAGGGCGATCCGGGCCGCGATCGCGGCCCCCACGGGGACGGCGACGGAGACGAGAAGGACATTGCCGGTCCCGAGCGTGAGATCGCCGGCGAAGTACGGCGTACGCGTGAGGTTGACCGCCGCCAGCTGCGTACGGAACAGGTGGAAGAGGCCGAAGCCGACGGCCGTGCCGATGACCGCGGCGACCGTCGATTCGACAGCCGAGATCATCGAGATCTGCCGCGGTGTGGCGCCCACCAGGCGCATCGCGGCGAAACGCTGCTCACGGCGGGCGGCTGCCAGCCGGGTGGCCGTGCCGATGAGGATGAGCACAGGGAAGATCAGGGCGGTGCCCGCGACGGAGAGGATGAGCTTGATGCCGCGGTTGTCGATGCCCGTCCTGACCGTGCAGTTCGTGCCGTTGCAGCTGCTGGGGGTCACGGTGGTGATCGAGGTGACCCGGGTGGCGTCGTGCTGTTTCGCGAGCTGGTCGGGGCTGTGGCCGATGACGACGACCAGGGAGTCCGGGCCCGGGAGCGCCGCCTTACCGACCGTGCCGACCTGGTGGCCGGGGTAGCGGTCGGCGAGTTCGGCGGCCGGGGTGGAGTGGAGGATCGTGCTGAGGGCCGGTGAGGCGTAGAACTCGCCCGGTCCGGGAACGCGTGAGAGCCCCGGTGGGACCGGGGAGTTCGGGCCGGTGGCGGCGAGGTCGACGCGGCCGATGGTCTTGCCGTCGAAGTGGTCCGCCCTGAGCAGCCACCACAGCGGGTCCGTGTCCGCCTTCGCCGCCGACTGGCTCGACGCGCTCTTTCCGGTGCCGGTGTTGAGCCAGGCGTTCCGGCTGTTCTGGGTGGCGGTGGCGTTGATGGCCGCCAGGATGCTCAGCAGCATGCCGACGCCGAGGGCGACGGCGGCCGCGATGACGGCGAGGCGGGCGGCGGCCTCCCTGCCGCCGCTCAGGGTGAGGCGCAGGCCGAGGCGGATCACGAGGCGAGCCGTTCGACGAAGAGCGGCGTGACCTTGCCGTCGCGGACGATGACTTCGCGGTTCGCGTAGGCGGCCACCCGCGGCTCGTGGGTGACGAGGACGACGGTGGTGCCCTCCTCGCGCACGGAGGCGACCAGCAGGTCCATCACGTGCTCGCCGGTGAGCGAGTCGAGCGACCCGGTCGGCTCGTCGGCGAACAGCACCTTGGGCCGGGAGACCAGGGCGCGGGCCAGGGCGACACGCTGTGCCTGCCCGCCGGAGAGTTCACCGGATCGGCGCCCCTCGAGACCGTCCAGGCCGAGCCGCCCGAACCACGGCCGGGCCTCGGCCAGCGCGCTCGCCCTGCGGGACTTGGCGAGCAGCAGCGGCAGGGCGACGTTCTCCTCGGCGGTCAGCTCGGGGACGAGCTGACCGAACTGGAAGACGAAGCCGAAGTGATCCCGGCGTAGCGCGCTGCGCTCGGGCTCGCGCCGGGTGTCGACGCGGCGGCCGTCGAACCAGATCTCGCCGGAGTCGGGTACGAGGATCCCGGCCAGGCAGTGCAGCAGCGTGGACTTGCCGGAGCCGCTCGGACCGGTGACGGCGAGGATCTCGCCGGCCCGGGCGGAGAGGTTCGCACCCTGCAGCGCGGGCGTCTGCCCGAACGACAGGACGGCGTTCCGCGCTTCTACGAGGAAGCCTTCGTCCGAACTCATGAGCGCACCTCGGCTGTCAGGGCGGCGAGCCGCGCCACGGTCTGGTCGATCCACCGCAGGTCGGCCTCCAGGTGGTACACGCCGTGGTCGGCGAGCAGCGAGTCGATCGTGCTGCCGGTCCGGCGCAGTTCGGTCAGCTCCCGCATCCGCTCCATGTGGGCGGCGCGCTGGATGTCGAGGTACGCGCGGGGGTCGCGCTCCAGCAGCAGCGCCAGCACGACCTTGGTGAACAGCACCGTCTGCAGGTGCGGTTCACCCGCGACCGGCTCGGTCAGCCAGGTCTCGACCTGCGTGACCCCCAGCTCGGTGATCACGTAGCGCTTGCGGTCCGGCCCCGACCCGGGCTCGGTCTCGCCTGCCTCGACCTTCCCGTCGCGGGCGAGGCGGCCCAAGGTCGAGTAGACCTGCCCGGCGGGCAGCGGCTTGCCTCGGCCGAAGTAGGTGTCGTAGTCGCGCTTGAGGTCGTAGCCGTGGCTCGACTCCCGTTCGAGAAGTCCGAGGAGTGCCAGAGGGACAGTCATACCTCAGTGTCTACACTCAGTATCTAGTCGACGTCAACAGGCAGGCCGGCTAGGCCGATTGACTGGGATCACACGAAGACGGCGTCGGTCGGCCGGCGGGTGCGGGCCACTGCTTGGAGCGCCTGACCGCCAGGTGGGCAGGCCGGCGCGATCGCGAGAAGAGGCCTGAGGGCGGTCGCGTTCGGATCAGGCCGAACCGGCATGATCCGAAGACGGTCCCCGAAGCTCCAGATGGCGCACGGCGTACGAACGCCAGGGCCGCCACCGCTCCGCCTCGGGGCGTCCGTCCGGATCCACATCGGGGTCACCGAGCGCCCGCATCCTGATCAGCGCCGCGGCTGCCGGGCCGATCCCCGGCAGCCGCATCAGCGCACGCTCGGCCTCCTCGCGGTCCGCCCCGGCGTCGAGCCGTACGTCCCCGTCCGCCAGCGCGGCCGCCAGCGCCCGCAGTGCCGGCGTCTCCGCCTCTCCTGCCAGCACTCCCGGCTCAGGGAACACATGAGTCAGCCCTCCGCAGGGCACGTCCAGAACCCTCCCGTACGTCTCCACGAGCCGCTCCGCCGCGTCCCGGCCCACCAGCGTCCGTACCGCGAACTCCTCCGGGTCCGCCGCCCCCGGCGACCGCAGCCCCGGGCGGGCAGCGACGCGCGGTGCCAGCAGCGGGTCGGCGCCGAGCCGCTCGTCGACGGCATACGGATCGGCGTCCAGGTCGAAGAGGCGTCGCAGCCGCTGCACCGCCGTCGTCAGGTCGCGCAGATCCGTGAGGTGGATCCGGGCGTCCAGCCACGCCCCCGCGGACCGCTCGTCGACGGCGACAAGGCCCGTCCCGTACGGCAGCCGCAGGGTGCGCCGGTAGGTACGGGTGCCTGGCTTGCCGCTGACCTCCTCGATCCGGGCGACCGTCTCACCGGCCAGCAGATCGAAGACCTCCCGGGCGGCGTACGGCCCGCGGTGGGCGAGCCGGAGCGGGACCCCGGTCGTGCGCGCCTCCCGTACCGCCGCGCCCAGCCCGGTGCCGGCCTCGGCCCGCAGTGCGCTCGGCGTACGGGCGTAAATCTGTCGGATCGTGTCGTTGAACTGGCGCACGCTGGCGAAGCCCGACGCGAACGCAATCTCGGTGACGGGCAGCCCGGTCGTCTGGAGCAGCACCCGTGCGGTGTGCGCGCGCTGGGCACGGGCGAGGGCGACGGGTCCGGCGCCCAGTTCGGCGTTGAGCTGCCGCTGCACCTGGCGCGAGCTGTAGCCGAGCCGGTGGGCAAGACCGGGAACGCCTTCCCGGTCGACCACACCGTCGCCGATCATCCGCATGGCGCGGCCGACGACATCGGCGCGTACATCCCATTCCGCGGACCCCGGGACGGCGTCCGGACGGCATCGTCTGCAGGCCCGGAAGCCTTGCCCCTGGGCGGCCGCTGCGGTCGGGTAGAAGCGGACGTTCTTCCGCTTGGGGGTGACGGCAGGGCAGCTCGGCCGGCAGTAGATGCCAGTGGTCTCGACGGCGAAGAAGAACTCCCCGTCGAAACGCGCGTCGCGGCTGCTCACCGCCTCGTACCTGGTCTGTTCGTCCATCACACCGCCCAGTGTGCGCCACCCCCTCAGTGGCGCACTCGCGGTTTTCGGACGTGGACCCGGCCCCCGTGGACTACCGCAGCCGGCCCCGCTTGGCGTCCATGGCCGCCCGGCCCTCGGCCCCCTTGCGCTTCCACTCGCGGCGGATCTCGGACCGTACCCGGGCATCGGTCTTGGCGACGATGCGCTGGTTCTCGCGGAGCAGCTTGCGGTAGCTGTCGAGGCGCCGCTCGGGCAGCGCGCCGTCCTCGATGGCCGCGAGCACTGCGCAGCCGGGCTCGGACTCATGGTTGCAGTCGTGGAAGCGGCACTCCCGGGCCAGGTCCTCCACGTCCGAGAAGACCTGCCCGACACCGGCCTCCGCGTCCCAGAGACCGACCCCGCGCAGCCCTGGGGTGTCGATGAGGACGCCCCCGGAGGGCAGGACCAGCAGGTTGCGCGTCGTGGTGGTGTGCCGGCCCTTGCCGTCGACGTCACGGGCTGCCTGGACAGCCATCACGTCGTCGCCGAGCAGGGCGTTGGCCAGCGTGGACTTGCCCGCGCCGGACACCCCGAGCAGCACACTCGTACCGCCGGAGACAATGGCGCCGAGCACGTCGAGCCCCTCCCCGGTGGCGGAGCTGACGGGCAGCACCTGCACCCCGGGGGCGACGGTCTCGATGTCCTGGACGAGGTACGCCAGCGCGGCGGCGTCCGGCACCAGGTCCGCCTTGGTCAGCACCACCAGCGGCTGAGCGGCGCCGTCCTGCGCGGACGCCCCGTCCCGCAGCAGTGCGTCTCCGCTGGAGCTGGACATGGCGAGCGACAGAAAGCGTTCCACCCGGCCCAGGTCGAGTTCCACGGCGAGCGAGACGCAGATGGCGATGTGGTCGACGTTGGTGGCGAGGACCTGTCCCTCGGACCGCTTCGACGACGTCGAGCGCACGAAGGCGGTACGCCGTGGCAGCAGCGTCCGTACGAACTGCGGATCACCTTCGGGATCGACGGCGACCCAGTCACCCGTGCAGACGATCCGCATCGGGTCGCGCGGCACCACGAACGCGGTGTCGGCGCGCACGGTGCCGTCGGCGGTGACGACATCGCACTGACCGCGGTCCACCCGCACCACCCGTCCGGGCAGCAGCCCCTGTTCGGCGTGGGGAGCGAACTCTGCGGCCCAGTCGTCGTCCCAGCCGTACGGTGCCAGCGGATGCGACGCGGACGGGCCGACGAGGGAGGAGAGCGGGGAAAGCGAGGAGAAAGACAAGGGAAACCCTTCAAAGGGTGGCCCCGGCGACGCGCACACGGGCGCGTGGAAGTTACGGAGAAGGTCAGCCGGCGACCACGGGAGTGAGAACGATGCTCTTCGGGTTGTGGGCAGCGCCCACCGCGGCGACAGTCATCAATGTCCTCACCTCCTGGTCCAAGCACGGGGCCGACACCGGCGGTTCATGCCCGCCGTCCGGAACGCTGCACACGATAGCCCGGGACCGCCCGACGGCGTCAACACATTTTTGATCCGCACGCGTCGATGCCCACCACCCCCTGTGGAGCGGTGGGCATCGACGCGTGCGGTCCCGTACGGACACGGGAGTTCGGGCGGTCCGGGGCTCTGGCGCGGCTGCCCGCACATCACGAGGCGTCAGTGGTTGAGGGGGCCACTGCCCGACAGCACCGGGATGTCGTCCGCGATGTGCGGCAGCGCCTTGCCACCGGATACGGAAGCACCAGTTCCGCAGCACCACTCACATGGGTTCTATCCGGAGGTCATTCACCGAGGTCCTCGCAGGAGGTGCGCGCGGCGGGCACGAGTCCGTCCGCGCGGGGCGGACCCGGCTCGGGACGCGGTGCCCGGTCCCGGTCCCGGTCCCGCCGGGCCGCCTGCCATTCGGCGAGCAGGCGGTCATAGATCGGGGTGTCGTCCTCCGTGTGCCGGTGCAGGCCCCACGGGCGTTGGCTGTCGTACTGGTCCATGGGACGCCTGTACCCGGTTCGACGGGTTACGGCCGCCGCAACTGCGGCAACCGGCCCAGTACTCCCCTCCAACGAGGGGTTCGTGCAGCTGCCCATGGGCGGCGGAACTTCCGCCGTACGACGGATCAGCCGCCGAGAGGCACGCCGCCGAGCAGCGGCGCAGCGTCCTGGGCCGCGTCGGCGGCCTGACCGGCGACCTCGGTGACGGTGCCCTTCTTCTGCACCGGGCCGGTGGCGCCGCTGACTGTGCCGACGACCGGGTCGACACCCTGCGGCGCCGCCTCCAACACCTGGTTGACGCCGCTGTCGAGGCTGAAAGCTGGGGCCGCGGCGGTGGTAACGGCGAAGGCGGGAGCAGCCGTTCCGAGAGCAACCACGGAACCGGCCACGAACGCAGCTGTCTTCGCGTACTTCACTTTTCGGGTTCCCTTCTACGGCGGCATCTGTTTCGGTCGCGTCCCCGCACCGCACAGGCCTTCTTTACCTGTGGCTTCTGCCGCTTTCGCCCTGGATAACGATCCGGTTCCGGGCGGGCAACTGCGCGGTCTCCTTTTTCTGCCGGAACACTCGATGGATTGCATGACTAATCACCGGAACGGGTGTCGCGCGGGTTCCGGGGGACGGAATCAGTGGTGCACTGTCAGGTGCTCCGTTCTGCGCAGCTGTCCGGGTGTCAGCCTCCAGCCGCCGGCGCTCCGCGCCCCGGGCCGGTGGAATGTCTCCGGTCGTTCCACCGCATCCGGGCAGTACCGCGCACCTCCGGGACGGTGCACGCAGAAAAAGAGGAACGCCCCGGATCGCAGGAGATGCGATCCGGGGCGAACCGGACATGAGCACGGGGCTCGGCCGACAGCGGTCAGCTGTTGGCGCAGGCGTTGCCGGCGGCCGGGTTGAGCGCACCGATCACGCTCACGGTGATGCCGCAGGCGTTGACCGGAATGTGAATCGGAACCTGGATGACGTTGCCGGAAAGAACGCCCGGAGAGTTGAGAGCGGAGCCATCGGCACCGGTGTCGGCGAAGGCGGGCGTAGCGGCACCGATCGCCATCAGCGTTCCGGCGGCGATGGCAGCAGCCTTGGTGTACTTCACTTTCATCCCTTTCTTTAGACGGAGTCCGGAGCGGTCACGACTTTCGTGCCGCACGAGCGCTGTCCTGATCGCTCGTAACTCCGCCACTGTAATTCGTAACGATGTAAGTCCGTGCGCGAAACTCTTCAGAGAGAGAATTCTCGGGAATCCGCCCGAATGACGTAATCCCCCGATCGCCCGGCGCCACCGCCGGAATCTTCCGGAATCTCGATGCGCCGAGATAGCCGCGGGCAGCAGCAGGCCCGGGCCGCACAGGGGAGGAACGCCGGCGGCCCGGGCCAGTTCGGTGCGGCTGGATCAATGGGACGCACCGCCGCCGGAGAGCACCGGGACGGTGTCCCGAATGCGCGACAGGGGCTCGTCACCCTTGGCCTGGGTGGAGTTCTCGGTGCGCTGCCGGCTCTGCGGCAAGGACAGGACGTTGACGTCCTGGACCGCGACCGGGGCGACACCGGGCAGCGAACCGGCGTCGACCTTGACCGGGAGGCCGACGCAGGCCTTGTTCAGGTTGCCCTGGACCAGGCCGAACTGCGGGCTCCAGGCACCACGGGTCCCGGAGCAACCGAACGGCTGCGAGGCGCCGTTGCCGTTGACCGAAGTGGTGCCGTCGCCGAAGACCATCGCCTGCGGAGCGCGCGTGGCCGAGATGCCGGCAGTGGAGGCGGCGACGGCGCCCGTAGCCAGAACCATCATGATCACGACGAACCCTTCTCGCACTTGACGCTCCATGCCGGAGCGCACCCTGCCCAACTCGGCGCAGGGCGTTTGGTTCTGTTCATTCACCCGTACGAGAGCGCCCCCGGAAATCCGCGGTTCCGCCTGAACAAACGGCTGGAGAACACGCGTGCGTCACCCGTCCGGGTGGTCACACAATTCCCGTGGACTTTCGAGTTTCCTTCACCAATTCCCCATCGTTACGACTGTCGGCAAGCACACTTCCGGAACGCGCCCGACAGAGATTCGCCGATTCCGTCGCGGCGCGACCACCGCGCGCCGAACACGGACATGGAGAACCGTCCGGGCGACAGCCCCGGGCGGTAACTGCCACCGCTTAGTGAAAGAAATGCGGGCATTCCGCCCGCGCACGATGTCCTAAGAAGGGGCAACTAATGCGAAAAGCCTTGAGTAAAAGCATGATCGTCATGGCGGCGGCGTCAGGAATCCTGACCGCGGCCGGCGGCTACGCATTCGCGGATGCCTCGGCCGACGGGACGGCCACCGATTCGCCGGGCGTCGGCTCCGGCAACGCCGTACAGGTGCCGGTGCACGTTCCCGTCAACCTCTGCGGCAACACAGTCAATGTGGTCGGGCTGCTGAACCCGGCCTTCGGTAATGAGTGCGAGAACACCGACAGCGGTCCGAACGGCAACGGGACCCAGGGCGCGAGCGCCAAGGGTTCAACCAGCGACTCCCCCGGGGTGCTGTCAGGGAACCTGATCCAGGCCCCTGTCGATATCCCGGTCAATGCCTGCGGCAACTCCGTCGATGTCGTCGGTGCACTGAACCCCGCGTCCGGCAACGGGTGCGCCCATACGCACCGGCCGTCAACGCCAGTGCCGCCCACCACCGTTCCCCCCGTCACGGTGCCCCCCGTGACCGTGCCGCCCGTCACGGTGCCGCCCGTCACGGTGCCCCCCGTCACCGTGCCCCCTGTCACGGTCCCGCCCATCACCGTGCCGCCCGTCACCGTGCCCCCTGTCACAGTGCCGCCCGTGACCGTGCCCCCCGCCACGGTGCCCCCCGTCACCCCGCCGACCACCACCGTCCCCCCGACCACCACCGTGCCCGTCACCGATACGACGGTGCCGCGCACCCCGCATGTCCCCGGCTCGCAGCTGGCCCACACCGGCGCCGCCGACCTCGGCCTGGCGGCCGGAGCCAGCGCTGCCCTGCTGCTCGGCGGCGCGGTGCTGATGCGTCGCGCCCGCGCCGGACAGAAGTGACGTAACCGCTGGATCGCGAACAGGTCCGGTAGGTCAGCCTCGGCTGTCCTACCGGACCTGTTTCCGTAAGGAGGGCCCGTCAGAGGTGGGACAGCCCGGCGCGATCCAGGCACGCGGCGATCCTCGCGGTCTCCGCGGCGTCCAGACAGCGCATCGGCGGGCCCATCACATGGATGGTGATGCCGCACAGCATCAGCGCCGTCGTGAACGCACCGAGGCCTGCGGCGGTGGCGAAGGCCGCGCATCCCCGTCACCGGCGCCCCTCACGCGGAGACGGCGCCCCCCATCACGGCGGCAACCGCCATCCGCACGGCCCGCCCCGTCACCGCCGCCGCGTCGTCCCCCGACTCGATCGCCGTCGTGGCGGCATTGACGATCCCCTGAAGCAGCAATGCCGTTCGCCGCGGATCGTCATCCCCCAGCTCCGCCAGCGCACCTGTCAGCGGAGTGAGCAGCTCCCGGTGCGCCTGCGCCGCGCTCTCCCTCACCACGGCCGCGTCCCGGACCCCGGCCAGCGCCTGGGCGATCCGGTGCTCGCCGCTGCGCACCAGCTCCAGTTGCGACGTCACATAGGCGGCGATCTTCTGCTCCGGTGTGGTGGCCGCCGACATGCCCGCCCTGATGGCGGACGTCCAGCGCGGCATCGCGTCCTCGACGACCGCGGCGAGCAGCTCGGGGCGGCCCGGGAAGTACTTGTAGACGCTGTTGCGGGCGAGGCCCGTGGCCTTGGCGACCGCCGTGAAGGTCACCGCTTCCGCGTCGCCGCCCTCCAGCAGTGCACGTGCCGCCCGCACCAGGGCCAGCCGCTGCTGGGCGTGGTGCTCGGCGACCGTCGCGGCGCTGATCTTGGGCACCGGCCCAGTCTAGAAGGCCGTCCGGCCGCCAGGAGACCCACTTGGCGACGGTGCGTCGCCATCATCTATCTTGGCGACGCACTGTCCCTAACATCGATCCTCGAAGGGAACCGCTGTGTTCCTCGCACTGCTGGAGCTGCGCGCAGCCCGTGGCCGCTTTCTGCTCATGGGGTCCGTCGTGGTGCTCGTCGCCGCGCTCGTCGGCATCGTCTCCGGCTTCACCACCGGCCTCGGCGACGACACCGTCTCGGCCCTGCGCCGCCTCCCGGCCTCGCACCTGGTGTTCTCCTCCGACGCCCGGTCCGACCAATTCGCCCGTAGCCTCCTCGACGACCGGGCGGCCGCCGCGTGGCACCAGGACGCCGACGCCGACACGACCCCCTTGGGTGTCTCCATCACCCGCGGTACGACGGACCGCGGCACCGAGGTCGACCTCGCCGCCTTCGGCGTCGAACCCGGCTCCTTCCTCGCCCCGTCCGTCACCGCGGGCAAGGGCCTCGACGGCGCCGCCGCCGACAGCATCGTGATCTCCGCCGAGCTCGCCGACGAGGGGGTGCGGGTCGGGGACACCCTCGTCATCGACCGTCTCGGCATCCGGCTGCTCGTCACCGGCCTCACCGACCGGTCCAGTTACGGGCATGTTCCCGCCGCCTACGTCCCGTTGACCACCTGGCAGCGCATCCGCTTCAGCACCCCGGGCGCCCCGGCCTCCGCCACCGCCGCGATCCCCGACCAGTTCAGCGCCCTGGCCGTACGCGATGCCGGCGGCGCCTCGTTCACCGCCCTCGACCAGCGGCTCTCCACCACGACGCTCACCAAGGAGAAGGCGTACGAGGCAGCCCCCGGCTACACCGGCGAACGCGTCACGATGAACTCGATCCAGGTCTTTCTCTACCTGATCGCCCCGCTGGTCGTCGGCGCGTTCTTCGCCGTGTGGACCGTGCAGCGCCGGCCCGAACTGGCCCTGCTCCGCGCCCTCGGCGCCTCCCGCAGGCGGCTGCTCGCCCACACCGTGCTCCAGGCCGCGCTGGTCGTCGTCCTCGGCACCGCGGCGGGCGCCGTCCTCGCCGCAACAGTCGGGCTGCTGGTCGGTGAGCAGGTGCCGTTCAGCCTGCCCGCCGCCACGCTCGCCCTCACCATGTGCACCGTCGCCGCCGTCGGCCTCGCGGGCACCGCCCTGACCCTGCGCCGGGTCACCTCCGCCGACCCACTGATCATGCTGGGAGCCAACCGATGAGCCTCGAACTGACCGGCGTCACCGTTGAATTCGGTCGCGCCGACGCCCGTACCACCGTCCTCGACGGCCTCGACGTCACCTTCGAGCCCGGCCGTACGACCGCGCTCGTCGGGCCGTCCGGGTCGGGCAAGTCCACCCTGCTCGCCGTCGCGGGCGCCCTGCTGCGGCCCACCGCCGGCCAGGTCCTGCTGGACGGCGAGGACCTGGCGACCCGCACCGACGCACAGCGTGCGGCGATCCGCCGCGAACGGATCGGCTACATGTTCCAGAGCGGCAATCTGCTCTCCGGGCTGCCCGCCGTCGAACAGCTCCTGGCCGCCGTGTACATCAGCGGCAGGCGCCCTCGCGCGTACCGTGCCCGCGCCGAGGAAGCGCTGACCGAGGTCGGCCTCGGCCACCGCCTGCGCCATCGCCCGGAGGAGCTCTCCGGCGGCGAACGCCAGCGCGTCGCTCTGGCCCGCGCCCTGTTCCTCGCGCCGAAGCTGCTGCTGGTCGACGAACCGACCGCGGCCGTCGACCGCTCACAGGCGGGCGAACTGGCCGCTCTCCTCGCCGACCGCACCCGCCGGGACCGTTGCGTCACTGTCGTCGCGACCCACGATCCAGCAGTGGCGGAGGCGGCGGACCGGATCGTCGACATGGCGGAGCTGACCGGTGCGGCGCGGGCGCCGGTGGTCGGCGGGCGCTGACGTCCGTGGGCACGGCGATCGTGGTGCTGCTGGTCGCGTTCGACCTACCGGCACGGCTGAACCGGCTCCCGGACCCGTGCCCGGTACGGAGACCGCCACCGTTGCCTGCTCGTCGTGATCGGGGCGCGGAACGGCCGATCGGCGGCCGTGCGTGCGTGTCAGGCCGCGATGCGTTCGAAGACGGCGGCAAGGCCCTGTCCGCCTCCGATGCACATGGTCTCCAGGCCGTACCGGGCCTCGCGCCGGTGCAGCTCGCGGGTCAGCGTGGCGAGGACGCGGGCGCCGGTGGCGCCGACGGGGTGTCCCAGGGAGACTCCGGAGCCGTTGACGTTGATCCGCTGCTCGTGGTCGATGTCGCCGAGTCCCAGTTCACGCGTGCAGGCGAGCACTTGGGCGGCGAAGGCCTCGTTCAGCTCGATCAGGTCCAGGTCGGCCAGGGTGAGTCCGGCGCGGGCCAGGGCCGCACGGGTCGCCGGGACGGGCCCGATGCCCATCGTCGCGGCCGGGACTCCGGCTCGCGCGAAGGAGACCAGCCGGACCAGCGGGTTCAGCCCGAGGCGTTCGGCGGTCGCCGCACTCGTCACCAGACAGGCGGCGGCCGCGTCGTTCTGACCGCTGGCGTTCCCCGCGGTGACGGTGGCGTCCGGGTCGGACTTCACCATGATCGGCCGCAGCGCGGCGAGCTGTTCGGCGGTGGTGTCGGGGCGGGGGTGCTCGTCCGCGGTGACGGTGGTCTCACCCTGCCGGGTGCGTACGGTGACGGGGACGGTCTCCGCGTCGTACCACCCCTCCGCCGCGGCGCGGGCGGCGCGGCGCTGCGAACGAAGCGCGAGGGCGTCCTGGTCGGCGCGGCTGATGCCGTACTCCCGCCGCAGGTTCTCCGCGGTCTCGATCATCCCTCCGGGGACCGGGTGGTTGACGCCGCCCGCCGTGACCCGGCCGCGCGCCAGCGAGTCGTGGAGCTGCAGGCCGGGGCCCTTGATGCCCCAGCGGCCGTCGTGCGTGTAGTAGGGGGCGGCACTCATCACGTCGACGCCTCCGGCGATCACGACCTCGCTGAAGCCGGCCCGGATCTGCATCGCCGCGTCTAGCACGGCCTGCAGCCCGGAGCCGCAGCGGCGGTCGATCTGCGCACCGGTCACCGATTCCGGAAGCCCGGCGTCAAGGGCGGCGACCCGGCCGATGGCGGGGGCTTCGGCGGACGGGTAGGCGTGGCCGAGGATCACCTCGTCGACGGCGGCCGGGTCGACGCCGGTGCGGCCGACGATCTCGGTGATGACGCGTGCCGCGAGTGCGGCCGGCGTCTGCTGGGCGAACGCCCCGCCGAAGCGGCCGATGGGTGTGCGCAGCGGTTCACATATGACGATGTCGAGCTGCTGGTCGGGCACGGCGGGACCTTCCGGTGGCGAGGGTGTGTGCCGACCTTCGCACCCCACGACTGAGTCGGTCCAATACCCACTTCGCCCTGATTCAAGACGCTCCGCGTCTCAATCGGCTGCGGCCGGGGGCGCGGGCGTGGGCAGGGCGTCCTCCGCCACCGCGAGTACCGCCCGTAGAGCGGCGGACGGGTTGTCGGCCCGCCAGGCCAGCGCCGCCTGGAGCCGGATGGACGGCCCGCAGAGGGGCCGGTAGACGAGCCCGTTCTGCTGGATGTGCTGGACGGAGGTGACCGTGAGCGTCACGCCGACGCCCGCGGCGACGAGCGCCAGGATGGTGTACGAGTCGGGGGCCTCCTGCACCACACGCGGATTGAACCCGGCCGCCTCGCAGGCCCCGACCATCGCGTCCCGCACGGTGGAGCCGGTGTCGGCCGGGAAGGAGACGAAGGGCTCTTCGGCGAGGACCTCGATGGGGACGCTGTCCAGCTGGGCGAGCCGGTGGTCGGAGGGAAGTGCGCACACCAGCTCCTCCTCGTCGATCACCCGGTACGCCACGCCGGGCTGGGTCACCGGCAGCCGGACGAACCCCAGGTCGAGCGATCCGTCGGCGACCTTGCCGAGGGCGACATTGGCGTACGTCTGCCCCTTCATGACCAGTTCGAGTGCGGGGTGGGCGGCGCGCACGGCCCTCGTGAGGAGCGGCAGCGTCCCGTGGCTGGAGGCGCCCGCGAAGCCGATGCGGACCCGCCCGTACTCGCCGCGCCCGGCGGCCTTGACGGCCCGTACCGCGGTGTCGAGGTCGTCGAGGACGGTCCGCACCGGCTGCAGGAAGGACTCCCCTGCGCTGGTGAGCCGTACCGACCGGGTGTTGCGCTCGAAGAGCTGGACACCCAGCTCCTTCTCCAGCTGGCGGATCTGCTGGCTCAGCGGCGGTTGGGCCATCTGCAGCCGCTTGGCGGCCCGGCCGAAGTGCAGCTCCTCGGCCACGGCGACAAACGAGAACAGATGACGCAGCTCCATACCCGACCTTCCACTCACCCGCCCCACGACCCGATTCATTAATCGGCCGTCTCAATGCGACCTTAATTTGGTACTGGCCAGCAATCAATGACTGCTGCCGCGGCGGGACGACGCCTCGCACGCGCAAGCAGAGGAGCACGGGGGTCGCGACGGACGGCAGTCGTTAGGACGTCACAGGTGACATTGCAAGTCATCGATGTGATGTAGATCGCATTTCGGCGATGGGTGTCACACTCCGGGTGCCGCCATCGCTCCCATTCCGGAATGCACCCGCGACGGAAGGCCCTTCGATGTACCACCCCCCGCCGGACCCACAGGCCGCCTCATGCGAAGGCAGCCCGCAGGAGCCGGCGTCAGATCCGGTGGCGAGCACCGCGACACAGATGTTCCACGACCACCGTGAGCTGCTGTTCTCCATCGTCTACAACATGCTCGGCAGCGTCGCCGACACCGAGGACGTGTTGCAGGAGACGTGGCTGTCGTGGACGGACAGAAACCAGGCGCCGAGCGCGGAGCCGATCGGCAACCCGCGCGCCTACCTGGTGCGCATCGCGGTGAACCGGGCCCTGGCCCACCAGGCCACCATCAGTCGTCGCCGTGAAACCTACGTCGGGCCATGGCTGCCTGAACCGCTCGTCAGCCCCCTCACCGACACGTCCGTCCCCGGCAATGCCGCTGACGCGGCATTGCACGCCGAGTCGGTGTCGATGGCGCTGCTGGTGATCCTGGAAACCCTCACTCCCCTGGAACGCGGGGTGTTCGTCCTGCACGAGGTGTTCGGCTACGCCCACACCGAGATCGCAGAAATCCTCGGCCGCAGCCCCTCGGCGATTCGCCAGCTCGCCCATCGCGCCCGAGAGCACGTCCATGCCCGACGCCCCCGCTACGAGCCCGACCCGCACGTGCAGCAGCAGGTGACCGAACGGTTCCTGGCCGCCGCGCTCGGCGGCGACCTGGACGCCCTCCTGCAGACCCTGGCGCCGGACGTGACCCTGTGGGGTGACGCCGGAGGCAAGGGCAGAGCACCGGCGGGCCGGCGGCCGCTCCACGGCCGGGACAAGGTCGCGCGCCTGCTCGCCGCAGCCGCCCCCCACTCCGGCAAGGGCCTCGACATCGCCTACCGCAGCGTCAACGGCGACCCGTCAGCACTGCTGTTCGCCGGCGACACCCTCTACGCCGTCCTCGTCCTCGACCTCACCCCGGACGGCGACCAGGTGAGCGGGATCTACGTCGTCGCCAATCCCGACAAGCTCTCTCACGTCGACTGAAACGCCGAGGAATCCACATGGTGCGCAAAATGGCGGCCCTGCCCAGTGGCAGGGTGGCGAAATGGGTCATCCTCGCCCTCTGGGTGGCCCTGCTGGTCCCGGCCCTCATGCTGGCCGGCAAGCTCGGCGACGTCGAGGAGAACGACAATTCGGCCTGGCTGCCCAGTAACGCGGAGTCGACCAAGGTCGTCGACCGAGCCGAGAAGTTCCAGCCTGCCGATACCCTGCCCGCGATTGTGGTCTACGACCGGCCCGAGGGCATCACCAATGCCGACATGGCCAAGGCCCGTGCCGACGCCGAAGCCTTCAAGGGCATCGCAAACGTCGTGGGGCAGCCACAGGGCCCGTTGAAGGCCCAGGACGGCAAGGCCATCCAGACCGTGGTCCAGGTTCACAAGGACAAGTCGGGCTGGGACGGGATCGGCAAGGTCGTCGACGCGATGACCAAGGCCGGCGAAGCGAACGCGGGCGGTCTCGGGTTCCACGTCACCGGACCGGCCGGTTACGCATCCGACTCGATCAAGGCCTTCAGCGGAGGCGGCGGCCTGACCACGATCACCGCGTTGGTGGTGGTCGTGATCCTGCTGCTCACGTACCGCAGCCCGTTGCTGCCACTGCTGCCACTGCTGACCGTGGGCGTAGCCCTGGTCACGTCGGAAGCGGTGATCTACCTGCTGGCGAAGAACGCCGGACTCACCGTCAACAAGCAGACCAGCTTCATCCTGACCGTGCTGGTGTTCGGCGCCGCCACCGACTACGCACTCCTGCTCATCTCGCGATACCGGGAGGAGTTGGGGCGGCACGAGGACCGGCACGAGGCGATGGCGGAGGCCCTGCACCGTTCCAGTCCCGCGATCATCGCCAGCGCCGCGACCGTCGCGGTCAGCCTGATGCTGCTGATGCTGGCCACCCTCAACTCCACCAAGGGGCTCGGGCCGGCCTGTGCCGTGGGCATCCTCGTCGGGCTGCTCGCCATGGTCACCCTGATGCCGGCCCTGCTGGTCATCTGCGGCCGCTGGATCTTCTGGCCGGTGAAGCCGTCGTACGGATCGGCGGTGGCGACCGACGCGGGCCTCTGGACCCGGGTCGGCACCGCCGTCTCCGGCCGACCGCGGATCGTGTGGATCGGCACCGCGCTCGTCCTCGGCGTCATGGCGATCGGGGTGTTCGGGCTCAAGGCCGACGGGCTCTCCGCCCAGGACCAGTTCACCAACAAGCCGCAGATGGCCGTCGGCGAGGAGATCCAGTCCAGGCACTTCCCGGCCGGGTCGGGCGACCCCATCTACGTCGTGGCCGAGGCCGCCTCGGCGGAGCAGGTGAAGACCGCACTGTCCGGCGTCCCAGGAGTCGCTGACGTCTCGGCGCCGATGGTCAAGGACGGTGAGGCCATCATGCTCGGGGAGCTCGAGGACGATCCCAGCAGCACGGCCGCGATGCGCACCGTCGAGCGGGTCAGAACCGCGGTCCACAGGATCGAGGGGGCGGATGCCCGCGTCGGCGGCAACACGGCGATCGCTTTCGACGCGCAAGAAGCAGCCGCCCGTGACTCCAAGGTGATCATCCCCATCGTGCTGGTCGTGGTGTTCCTGATCCTCACGCTGCTGCTGCGGGCGATCGTCGCCCCGCTGCTGCTCATGGCGACGGTGGTGCTGTCGTTCGGAGCGGCCCTTGGCGTGAGCAGCCTGATGTTCAACCACGTATTCCACTTCGCCGGGGCGGAAGCCTCCTTCCCGCTTCTGACGTTCGTGTTCCTGGTCGCCCTGGGCATCGACTACAACATCTTCCTGGTCACCCGGGTGCGCGAAGTGACAGTGCTGCAGGGCACCCGGCGCGGCGCGCTGCTGGGCCTGTCCACCACCGGGGGTGTGATCACCTCAGCGGGTCTGGTGCTGGCCGGTACATTCGCGGCCATGGCCTCGCTGCCACTGGTGTTCGCGGCCGAGCTCGGGTTCGCGGTGGCGTTCGGCGTGCTGCTGGACACCATGATCGTCCGCTCGGTGCTGGTCACCGCGCTGACCCTGGACGTGGGTCGGTGGATGTGGTGGCCCAGCAGACTGTTCAGGCATCACGACACCCCCCAGCCGCCGGTGGTCGAGCCCAGCCTCGAACCCGCTCTCAGGGGTATGTGACAACCGTTCGGGACCGGGGCGGATCAGCGGACGCGGCCGTCGAGGAGCCCCCTGGTCCTCACCGAGAATCCAGGTCTCCCGCCCCGACGCCCCAGCAGCCGGACAAGGGGATGACCGATTCGTACAAGACCCGTGGCGCGTGTCCGTTCTACGTTCGGACCATGACTCCACGAATCGACGCGATCGGCATCACGACCGCGGATCTGGCCGCATCGCTCGCCTTCTATCGCCGGCTCGGGCTCGACATTCCGGCCGGGGCGGATTCCGCACCCCATGTCGAAGTGACCCTGCCGGGCGGGCAGCGCCTCATGTGGGACACCGAGGACGTCGTCCGCTCCTACGACCCCGAGTGGTCCGGTACGCGGGGCGGCGACCGGGTTGGGCTCGCGTTCCGCTGCGACGGTCCGGCGGAGGTGGACGCGGTGTATGACGATCTGACCGGCGCCGGGTACCAGGGCCATCTGAAGCCGTGGGACGCCGTGTGGGGGCAGCGTTACGCGGTGGTCCTCGACCCGGACGGCTGCGCGGTGTCGCTGTTCGCCAACGCCTCGCAGTAGGCGGTCAGGGTCGTGCCGGCCAGTTCGCGCATCTCCCGCGCGAGATGCGCCTGGTCGGTGCAGCCCGCCGCGAGCGCCGCCTCGGCGTACGGCGCTCCGGACCGTACGAGAACGAGCGCGCGCTGCAGTCGCAGGATCCGGGCCAGAGTCTTGGGCCCGTAGCCGAAGGCCGCCAGGGAACGGCGGTGCAGTTGACGGGCGCCGAGACCGGCCGTGTGCGCGGTGTCGGCGACGGACCGGCCCCGCGCCAGCTGGACAGCGACGTACCGCATCAGCGGGTCCGCCGGTCCGGTCTCGGCCGCCCGCCGCAGTGCCACGGACTCCAGGGCTGCGGCGGGGTCGGCGGCATCGGCGATGCGCTCGGCGAGTACCCGCACCTGGGCGGCCCGCCACAGATCGGCGAGCTCGACCCGCTGGTCACGCAGTTCGTCCGCCGGTACGCCGAGGAGCGCCGGGGCGGTGCCGGGGGCGAACCGGATGCCGGTGAACCGCCGGCCGGTCGCCCCGGCGGGCTCGTACGCATGGGTGTCGGGCCCGGCGACGAGCAGTCGGCCGTCGATCCAGAGCAGGTCCATGCAGCCATCGGGCAGTACCGGTCGGACAGGCCCCTCGGGGACCTGCCGGGTCCAGACGACCGCCCCGCCGAACCGGGACTCCCACTCCTCGTACGTGTCGGCCATTCTGTGAGCCCCTCCAAGGGCTGTCCCCGCTACGAACGGGACTCCCGGGACCTCTTCGTCTCCCGCTCCGCGTCCTTGGCCGCGTCCTTGGCCGGGTCCTTGGCGCTGTCCTTCTCACCCCTCGGCTGCAGCAGCCGGGACTTCACATCGTCCGGCGGCAGGAACCGCGACCACCGCTCCGGGAACTCGGACGGCATATAGGGACTGTCACCGTCCTCGTCGCACTCCGCCTTCGTCCGCGCCACCAGCTCCGCGGCCTGCGCGGCCCGCGCCCGGTCGTTGGCCGCACGTGCCGCCGCCGTCGCCACCGACGGCCACACCCGGTCGATGGCAGCGTTGACCGCCGCCCCCACCAGTACCGCGAACGCGGAGATGCCGATCCACAGCAGCACGGCGATGGGGGCGGCCAGCGACCCGTAGATCGTCGGCCCCTCGACCGTACTCGTCAGATAGATCCGCAGCAGGAAGCTGCCGACCACCCACATGGCGAGCGCCACCAGCGCGCCCGGCATGTCCTCTATCCACGGCGACCGGACCGGCACGGACACGTGGTAGAGCGTCGTCAGGAACGCGATCGTCAGCAGTATCACCAGCGGCCAGTACAGGACGCTGATGACCTCCGTGCCCCACGGGATGAACTCCACGACCCGGTCGGGGCCGACCACCAGCAGCGGCAGCACGACCGCGCCGAGCAGCAGCGCGACGATGTACAACAGGAAGGAGAGCAGCCGCGTCTTGACGATGCCGCGCTGGCCGTCGAGGCCGTACATCACGGTGATCGTGTCGATGAAGACGTTCACGGCGCGGGACCCGGACCAGAGCGCGATCGCGAATCCGATCGAGATGACATCGGGCCTGGCACCGGTCGTGACGTCCGCCAGGAGCGGTTTCGCGAAGTCGTTGACACCCCGCTCGGACAGGACCGTCTGCGCCGCGCTGAGGATATTGCGCTCGATGGAGGCGACCGTGGTGGTACTGGTCCACTCGTCGACGTACCCCAGCAGTCCGATCAGGCCGAGCAGCAGGGGCGGCAGGGACAGCAGGGTGAAGAACGCCGCCTCGGCCGCGAGTCCCAGAATGCGGTACTCCATGCACGAATTGACGGTGTCCTTGAGCAACTGCCAGACCATCTGCCGCTTGGATACGTTGCGGTAGAGGACTCGGGCCCGGTGGAGCCGACCCGGTGGCCGCTCGGGTGTTTCATTTGCTGCCTGCACATCCTTACCGTATCCGCATGGCAGCCACCACCCACACCGTGTCCAATCAGGTCCCGCCGCTGGTCGGCTACGACGTCTTCGCGGCCGACCGCGCGCTCACCGAGGCCGTGGAGCGGCATCTCGCGCCCGAACGGCTGGCGGGGGTGCGCGAGGAACTGCACGACCTGGGCCGGGCCGCGGGGTCCGCGCAGGTCCAGGAGTGGGGCACGCAGGCGAACGAGAATCCGCCGAAGCTCCGCACCCATGACCGGTACGGGCATCGCATCGACGAAGTGGAGTTCCACCCGTCCTGGCACCGGCTGCTCGGGCACGCGGTCGCCGCCGGGCTGACCGATGCCTGGGGGCGGCCCGGCGGGCATGTGCGGCGCGCGGCCGGGTTCCTGGTGTGGACACAGGCCGAGGGCGGGCACGGCTGCCCGCTCTCGATGACGCACGCGGCGGTGCCCGCGCTGCGGACCGATCCGGAGCTGGCCGCCGAGTGGGAGCCGCGCCTGACGTCGCCGGTGTACGAGCGGGGGCTCCGGCCCGCCGCACAGAAGGCCGGTGTGCTCTTCGGAATGGGCATGACGGAGAAGCAGGGCGGCACCGATGTGCGGGCGAACACGACACGGGCCGAGCCGCTGTCCGCCGACGGCGAGTATCTGCTCACCGGGCACAAGTGGTTCTGCTCGGCGCCGATGTCCGACGGCTTCCTGGTGCTGGCGCAGGCACCCGACGGGCTGACGTGCTTCCTGCTGCCCCGGGTGCTGCCCGACGGCACCCGCAACGTGTTCGCGATCCAACGCCTCAAGGACAAGCTGGGCAACCGGTCCAACGCGTCGGGCGAGGTCGAGTTCGACGGGACGTGGGCACGCCGGGTCGGCGAGGAGGGACGCGGGGTCCGCACCATCATCGAGATGGTGGCGGCGACCCGGCTGGACTGTGTGACCGGTTCGGCGGCGCTGATGCGGCAGGCGGTCGCCCAGGCGGTCCACCACTGCACGTACCGCAGCGCGTTCGGCGGGGTGCTGATCGAGAAGCCGCTGATGCGGAACGTACTGGCCGACCTGGCGCTGGAGTCCGAGGCGGCGACGGTGCTGGCACTGCGGCTGGCCGCCGCGTACGACGCCGGTACGGAGGCGGAGGCCGCGTTCCTGCGGATCGCGGTGCCCACGGCGAAGTACTGGGTGACGAAGCGGTGCACCCCCATGGTGGGCGAGGCACTGGAGTGCCTGGGCGGGAACGGTTACGTCGAGGAGTCCGGGATGCCGCGGCTGCTGCGCGAGGCGCCGCTCAACTCGATCTGGGAGGGCTCCGGGAACGTACAGGCCCTGGACGTCCTGCGGGCGCTGCAGCGCGAACCGCAGGCGCTGAACGCGTTCCTCCAGGAGGTCGGCAGGGCGCGCGGTGCCGATCACCGGCTGGACGGGGCGATCAAGGACATGCTGACCGAGCTCGCCGATCTGAACGGGATCGAGGCGCGGGCCCGCCGGCTCGTCGAACGGATGGCGCTGGTACTGCAGGGTTCGCTGCTGGTCCGCTGGGCGCCGCCGGAGGTCGCCGACGCGTTCTGTGCGTCGCGGCTGGGCGGGGACTGGGGGGCGGCGTTCGGGACCCTGCCGCACAGCCTGGACCTGGCGTCGATCGTGGAGCGCGCACGGCCCGTCGCCCACTGATCCGCCCGGAAAAGCGACGGAGGGCGGTGCTGCGCCGACACGGCACCACCCTCCGTGCTGTGCACACCGAGCCATGTGATCCACCCGGAGCATCCGGCCGATCTGCTGCCGCACTCGACGGCTCCGATGGTGTTCAGGGCCCGGACGACGGGGTGACCGGCGAACCGGAGTCCTCCAGCCCATACCGCGGGACAGGCTTTGGCCAGAGCTGCACGGCATGATTCCCTGACAGCCATGAGCAACACGGAACGCACAGCCGCCGCCGAAGTGACCGTCTGGTCCCTGGAACAGACCTCCCCCGACGACCTGCGGCCCGCCGCAGCCCCCGAGGGCGACATCCGGATCGTACGGTCGGCCGTACCGCTGCCCGAGTTCAGCCGGTTCCTGTACACGGCGGTCGGGGGCGACATCCAGTGGACCGACCGGCTCTCGATGACGTACGCGCAGTGGCAGGAGGCGCTGGACAGGCCCGGTGCGGAGACCTGGGTGGCGTACGAGAACGGGACCCCGGCCGGGTACATCGAACTGGACCCGCAGGACGAGGGCGTCGTCGAGATCATGTACTTCGGACTGATCCCGGCGTTCCGCGGCCGCCGGATCGGGGGCCATCTGCTTGCCTACGGGGCCGCGCGCGCCTGGGACCTGGCGGAGCGCTGGCCGGAGCGGACGCCGACGAAGCGGGTGTGGCTGCACACCTGCTCCAAGGACGGCCCGCACGCGATGGACAACTACCTGCGGCGCGGGTTCCGGCTTTTCGACACGAAGGTGGAGCTGGAGCCCGAGGTGGCCACGCCGGGTCCGTGGCCGGGGGCGCAGCGCTAGGGCGTGTTTCGAAAGGAGCGTCGTCCGCCCGTAGGGCGGGCCGGGCGGCGTCTGGTGCGTGCGATCGCAAGGCGGAGGGTCGCCCCCATAACCGGCGGTTAGGGGCGCCCCGACAACG